>CACCHS010000013.1:7500-24955 GCA_902545825.1 uncultured Pelagibacteraceae bacterium | reverse complement strand
TCTCGACAAGAAAATGAAAATAGAAAATGGTTTGCACAATCTGGTGACATATTAAATGGAGAAACTTTGGTAGTTTTAATCAATAACGGATCTGCCTCTGCATCAGAAATAGTTGCTGGAGCTTTAAAAGACCATAAAAGAGCAATTTTAGTTGGTGAAAATAGTTACGGAAAAGGATCTGTGCAATCAATAATACCTTTAAGAAATAAAGGAGCGATCAGATTGACAATTTCCAAGTATTATTTGCCTTCGGGTGAATCTATTTCTGAAGTTGGTGTTTCGCCTGATATAGTTGTAGCAGAGGATAATGATAATTTTAGAATAGATACTGATAGTGATAATCAATTAACTTACGCAATAAAATTATTAAATGGATAAGGCAGTAAAAGATTTTAAAAATCTTCCATTGCGTGAAGGCGTAGGTATCGTATTACTCAATAAAGATAACAAAGTTTTTGTCGCAAAAAGAATTGATAATCCGAATAACTATTGGCAAATGCCACAAGGTGGAATGGATCCAGGAGAAACTCATTATGAGGCTGCTATAAGAGAATTATATGAGGAGACAAGTATAAAAAGTGTTAAACTAATTAAAGAGATAGATGATTACACCGTATATAACTTACCTAAACGTTTATTAGGAATTATCTGGAAAGGAAAATATAAAGGTCAGAAACAAAAATGGTTTATCATGAAGTTCTTAGGACATGATTCGGAAATTAATATTAAAACAAAAAAGCCAGAGTTTTTAGAGTGGCGATGGATTGAATCTAATTCTATCACAAAAAATGTAGTAGATTTTAAAATAGAAGTTTATAAAAAAGTTCAGGTTGAATTAAACAAGGTTTTGTCTAATTAGCACCAATAGACTTTAAGCTATCAATTTTTTGTGAAATCAAAAATCTTTGTTGATCCGTTATTCCCTCTTTTAAAAGACTTTTTTCGGCCTCTTGGATAGAATTGTCAATAAAGCTCTTATCTAATTTATCAAGCTTTATAACTTTGCTCGTTAATATAGATAGAGTATCATCTTTGAATTCTAAAATACCATCTTCAATATAAAATTTTTCTTCGGCATTATTACGATAGATTTTCATAATACCAGGTTTTAAAAAAGAAATTATTGAAATATGATTTTTCAAAATACCCATTTCTCCCTCATAAGCAGGAACAACAACCTCTTTGACATCATCTGCTGATAAAAAAGATTTTTCAGGATTTACAATATCTAAATTAAACAATTCACTCATCACGCCGCATCTTTTGCCATTTTTTCAGCCTTCTCAATTGCTTCCTCAATAGTTCCAACCATATAAAATGCTGCCTCAGGTAAATGATCATATTCACCTTTGCAAATCGCATCAAAACCTTTTATTGTTGCCTGAAGATCAACAAGTTTACCGGGTGATCCAGTAAAAACCTCTGCAACAAAAAATGGTTGAGATAGAAATCTTTGTATTTTTCGTGCCCTTGCGACTGTGAGTTTGTCCTCCTCAGAAAGTTCATCCATTCCTAAAATTGCTATAATGTCTTGAAGAGATTTGTAAGTTTGTAAAACTTTTTGAACTTCTCTAGCTACTCTATAATGCTCATCTCCTACTATTCTTGGATCAAGAATCCGTGAAGTGGAGTCTAACGGATCAACAGCTGGATAAATTCCTAATTCTGCTATTTGTCTAGATAATACAGTAGTAGCATCTAAGTGTGAAAACGAGGTTGCTGGCGCAGGATCTGTTAAATCGTCTGCAGGTACGTAAATAGCTTGGACAGACGTAATTGATCCTTTATTAGTTGTTGTTATTCTTTCTTGTAAGTTTCCCATATCTGTTGCTAAAGTAGGCTGGTATCCCACAGCTGAGGGTATCCGTCCCAATAATGCTGAAACTTCAGACCCCGCTTGCGTAAATCTAAAAATGTTATCAACAAAAAATAATACATCTTGGCCTTCTTGATCTCTAAAATACTCCGCTACAGTAAGACCTGTTAGCGCAACTCTAGCCCTTGCACCTGGAGGCTCATTCATTTGTCCATATACTAATGCAGCTTTAGAACCATCTCCATCAGGCTTAATTACTCCTGAGTCTATCATTTCATGATAAAGGTCATTCCCTTCTCTTGTTCTCTCTCCAACACCCGCAAAAACAGAAAAGCCACCATGAGCTTTTGCTACGTTATTAATAAGTTCCATAATCAAAACTGTTTTTCCAACACCTGCTCCTCCAAATAATCCTATCTTTCCACCTTTTGCATATGGAGCTAGTAGATCAATAACCTTTATACCTGTTACTAGAATTTCTGTTTCAGTAGATTGGTCATTAAACACTGGAGCCGGCCTGTGAATTGGCCAGGTCTCTTTAGTTTTTACAGAGCCTTTTTCATCGATTGGATCTCCAATTACATTTATAATTCTTCCCAAAGTCTCAGGTCCTACTGGCACTTGGATCGGTGCACCAGTGTCTACAACTTCATCGCCTCTTTTTAATCCCTCAGTCGCATCCATTGCAATAGTCCTCACACTTGTTTCACCTAAATGTTGTGCAACCTCTAAAACTAATCTGTTATCACCATTTTTACATTCTAATGCCGTTAAAATTTCAGGTAATTCACCTTCAAATTTTACATCGACAACTGCACCAATAATTTGTGTAATTTTTCCTTTTCTCATTATAAACTTTCTGCTCCTGATATTATTTCTATTAGTTCCTTAGTTATAGCGGCTTGACGGCTTCTATTATATTCAATTGTTAATTTATCAACCATCTCGCCTGCATTTCGAGTAGCATTATCCATAGCACTCATTCTCGAACCTTGCTCACTTGCTGAATTTTCTAGCATTGCTTTGAAGATTTGAGTTGAAATGTTCTTTGGTAAAAGATTGCTTAAAATTTCGTCTTCCTCTGGCTCAAATTCATAATTACTCTCAGATGATGAGTTATCTGGCTCTGATGACTTGAGTGGTATTATTTGCTGCTCTTGTGGTATTTGAGTGATCACGTTTTTAAACTTATTGTAAAAAATTGTACACACATCAAATTCATTTTTTAAAAATAGTTCTATAATCATGTTGCCTACTTTTTCTGCATCAAAATAGTTTGTATTTTTTGATTCTTTAAAAGAAATTTTTTCAATTATCTTATCTTTATATAGACGTTTGAGTTGATCGTAACCTTTTTCTAACATAGTGTTCATAGAATCTGATCCAAATATTCTCATTAAATCATCATCAAGACTTACAAAGAAAATTGAATTTCCTTCGTCTCCCTGTCTGCCAGATCTTCCTCTTGCTTGATTATCAACTCTTCTAGACTCCATTCTTTCAGTTCCAATTACAAATAATCCGCCTAATGATTTAATTTTATTTTTCTCAGATAATAATTTTTCACCTTTGAGATCTTCTTTTTTTCCACCAAGTTGAATATCAACACCTCGTCCTGAAATACTTGTAGTTATTATTACAGAGTTTAATTTTCCTGCATTAGCAATAATTTCAGCCTCTTTTTCGTGATTTTTTGCATTTAAAACAACGTGAGGAATTTTTTCTTTATTTAGTAAAGAAGAATATTGTTCGGATTTATTGACACTAGAGGTAAAAACTAGAGTAGGTTGACCTATATTATAGCACTCACTTATTTTTTTTATAATTGCAATGTTTTTTTCTTTTTCAGTTCTGAATATTTGATCATTCCAATCTTTTCTTATCATTTTTTTATTTGTTGGAATTACTGTTACAGAAAGATTATAGATTTCCAAAAATTCCTCTGCTTCTGTCAGCGCAGTTCCAGTACAACCTGACAACTTTTCATAAAGCTTAAAGTAATTTTGATAAGTAATTGATGCAAGAGTTTGATTTTCATTTTGGATATCTACTTTTTCTTTAGCCTCAAGTGCCTGGTGAAGACCGTCTCCATATCTTCTCCCCTCCAAAATTCTTCCAGTTAACTCATCTATTATTTTAATTAAGCCATCCTGAATGATGTAATCTTTACCCTTTTTGTATAAATGGGTTGCCTTAAGCGCTTGATTTACATGATGGACTAACGACAAATTTGCAGGATCGTAAAAATTATTATTTTTTAAAATATTTGCCTCATTTAATATTTTTTCTACATTTGAAATTCCAGAATTAGTTAAAAAAACGTTTTTATCTTTTTCATCTATTTCATAATCTTGCTCTACTAATCTTTTAACTAGTTTATCGATCGCTAAATATTGGCCTGTTTTATCCTCAGCTGCTCCTGAAATTACTAGAGGTGTTCTCGCCTCGTCAATCAAACAAGAATCTATCTCATCTACAATTGCAAATTTATGCCCTCTTTGTACCAAGTCATCTTTAGAAAATTTCATATTATCTCTTAAGTAATCAAAGCCCAATTCACTATTTGTTGCATATGTAATATCTTGTGAATAATTATGTTTTCTCTCATCATCGTCTTGTTCATTTGAGATGAAACCAGCATTGATACCCAAAAAATTATAAATTTTGTTCATTTCTGAACAATCTCTTTTTGCAAGATAGTCATTTACTGTAACTATATGAACACCTTTCCCTTGAAGCGAGTTGAGATAGGCCGCAAGTACAATTGTAATTGTTTTACCTTCTCCAGTTCTCATTTCAGAAATTCCAGATTTGTGCAGTACAATACCTCCCATAATCTGGACATCAAAATGTCTTTCTCCTCTAGTCCTTTTCGATGCTTCTCTTACTAAGGCAAATGCTTCAGGTAATATATTGTCAATATTAGGATCTTTTGCCAAACTTTCCTTTAGCTTTTGTGTTTTTTTCGGAAAATCAGCATCATTAATTTTAGATATTTCATTTTCGAAATTGTTTACTTTATCTAGTATCACTCGCAGCTTATCTAATTGCTTTTGATTATGTGATTTAATGAATTTTGATAATATTTTTAAAGGGTTAAGCATTTAGTTTATTTTGATGTATAATTTAATTATATTTACTAATATAGGAAGAAAATAATTATTTTAAACCTTATGGTATTAAATTTTAACAACTTATTTGGATCCGAAAGTAAAAATACTAAATTAAGTGATTTTCAGGATCTTGATCATCTAAATGGTCTAGCGTTATCGATCACTGATGCCAAGCTTTATAATCCTTCAAGAGATGATTTAGTTTTATTTTACTTCAGGAATGGGGCAAACTATGCATCGGTTTATACTAAGTCAACTATTGTGTCAGAAAATATCAAATGGAATAAATCTATAGGAAATAAAAAAGTTATGGCGTTGTTGGTTAATACGAGAAATGCAAATGCATTTACCGGAAAGGCAGGATATGAAGGTCTAAAAAAAATTGCAGAAGAGCTCTCAAATCAATTAAACACAAAGCAAAAATTAGATGAGGAAAAACCAGAAAAAATAAAAGCAAAAGATATTATGTTTGGGTGTACGGGGACCATAGGTGAAGCTTTTCCCACTGAAAAAATAAAAAACAGTATTTCAGATATTGTAGAAAAAATTAAATATAACCAAAATAAATATATTTGGACTAAAGCTGCTTTAGGAATTATGACAACTGACCTTGTTCCTAAATTAGCAATGGAAGAATGTAAAATTGGAAATACCTCTATTAAAATTTATGGTGTAGCAAAAGGTTCGGGTATGATTTATCCAAATATGGCAACGACTCTAGGATATGTTTTTACAGATGCAAAAATTTCACAGAAAGTTCTTAAAAAATTACTCTCAAAAAATATTGAAACCACTTTTAATGCAATAAGTTGTGATGGCGATACTAGCACTAACGATATGGTTTCAGTATTTGCAACTGGAGCAGCAAATAATTTAATGATCAAAAATATTAGAGATGAAAGAGCAAAAATCTTTGAAAAAAGTTTTCATAATGTTTTACTGAATTTAGCAAAAAGAGTTGCGGCTGATGGAGAAGGTGCATCAAAATTCATCACGATAAGTGTAAATAAAGCCAAGGATGAAAAAGACGCAAAAAAAATTGCTTTTTCAATTGCAAACTCTCCACTTGTAAAAACAGCTGTTGCAGGAGAAGATCCTAACTGGGGTAGAATTATAATGGCAATTGGAAAATCGAGAGTATCTGTAAATTTAAATAAACTTAATATTAATTTGGGTGATATAAAAATTGTTGATAAGGGTCAGATTCTTGAAAATTATTCAGAGGAAGATGCAAAACAATATATGAGAAATGAAAAAATAGATTTTAAAATAAATTTAAATATGGGTTCTAAAAATTTTACTGTTTATACAATGGATTTAACCAAAAAATATATTGAGATAAATGCAGATTACAGAAGCTAGGCTCTTGAAATATTTTTTAAGGTAATTAACTATATTATATGATTAAGTACAGATTAGAATGTGAAGACTGTAGAAGTAAATTTGACAGTTGGTTTAGCTCCTCTAAAGAATTTGATAAATTAAAAAAATTAAAGTTAATCAATTGTAATTCTTGTAATTCAAAAAAAATAAAAAAATCATTAATGTCACCTAAAGTTATTAAGGATGGTAATATTTTTAATAAAAATAATTCTCAAGAAAAAAAACTACAAATTTTTAAGGGAAAGTTGAAAGAATATCAAAAATTCATTAAAAATAACTTTGAGTACGTTGGTGATAATTTTTCTTATGAGGCCAGATCGATCCATTATGACACAAAAAAAAATAAAGCAAAAGGCATATACGGAAAAGCCTCAAACGAGGAAATAAAAAGTCTTAACGAAGAGGGGATTGAGACTCAAACTATTCCATGGATTAAAGATAAAGAAAATTAGTTCTTTTTAAATTTAATAATATAATTTACCGCACAATCTTGAGATACTTTCCATCTATTGGAAAGTGGATTAAATACCATCCCATCAATCTTTTCGACTAAAAGTGAATTTTTTTGTCCAAAATTTGCAAGCTCTTCTGGAGTTAAAAATTTATTCCATTCATGCGTTCCAATTGGCAACCAACGCAAAATATACTCTGCGCCAATTATTGCAAAAATATATGATTTAAGAGTTCTATTGAGCGTTGCAACAAACATTAGACCATTTTTTTTTAAAAGTTCTGAGCTTTTTTTGATAAAAAAATTTACATCCTCTACATGCTCAACAATTTCCATATTTAAAACTAAATCAAATTTTTTATTTGACTTAAAATTTTCAGGTGAACTACAAAAATAACTAATATTTAAATTATTTTGTTTTGCGTGAATTTTTGCTGAAATTATATTTTTTTCTGAAGCATCAATACCAGTTACATTACCTCCCAATCTTGACATTGGCTCTGATAACAAACCACCACCACATCCTATATCTAAAATATTTAAATTTTTAAAAGGTTTATCTTTGTTAATTAATTTAAAATGTTTAATAGTATTATCCTTTATATATTTTATTCTCTCTGGATTAAATTGATGAAGTGGTTTAAATTTTCCCTCTGGGTTCCACCAATCATCGGCAATTTTTGAGAATTTATCTATTTCTTTTTTATTAATTGTGGTACTTTTCATTGATTATTGACATTACAATCAAGATGTATTTTATCAACATAATTTAAAATATTAAGAAATTTATCAATGAAAATTATAGTTTTAAAATTCGGTGGAACATCAGTTGGATCAATAGAGAGGATTAAAAAAGTTGTCTCAATTATCCAGAGATACATAAAAAAAAAATATAAAGTGATTGTGGTATCATCGGCTATGAGTGGTGTGACAAATGATCTAATTACAAAGTCACAAAAATTAAGCAAAAATTTTATTGACTCAGAGTATGATGTTCTAGTTTCCTCAGGTGAACAAATATCTTGTGCACTTATTTCAGGAAGATTAACTCATCTTGGTTACAATTCAAGATCATGGCTTGGATGGCAAGTCCCAATCATTACTGAAGGCGATCACAAAAAATCTAGAATTACCAAAATATTTAAAAATAAAATTATTAAATACATCAAAAGTGGTGGGATACCTGTCATAACTGGTTTTCAAGGAATAAACTCTGATGAGAGAATTACCACTTTAGAAAGAGGAGGGTCTGACGCAAGTGCAATTATGTTCGCAAAATTTTTTAATGCAGAAAAATGTATTATTTTTACCGATGTTGAGGGAGTTTATACGACAGATCCAAATACATTTAAAAAAGTAAAAAAAATTGAAAAAATATCTTACGAAGAAATGTTAGAGATGGCGTCTTTGGGAGCCAAAGTTATGCAACCAGCATCAATTCAAGATGCAAGATTGAATAGAATAAATATTGAGGTTAAATCATCATTTAAAAGCAAGCCTGGCACATTAATTACCAAAAAAAAAAATATTTCTGCAAATAGAATTATAACTGGAGTTTCGTTCACAAAAAATGACTCAAAAATTACTTTAATAGGAGTTGTAGACAAACCAGGTGTTGCAGCCTCTATTTTTGAGCCGTTATCAATGAATGCAATAAATGTTGATATGGTTGTGCAAAATATTTCAGCAGATGGAAAACAGACTGATTTAACATTCACAATTAAAAATGAAGACATTAAAAAGACCGAAAAACTTTTAAGAAATAACAAAAAAATAAAATTTCAAAACATACTTATTAAAAAAAATGTTTCAAAAATTTCAATTATTGGGGTTGGAATGATTACTACTCCTGGTGTAACATATAGAATGTTTAAAGCTCTTTCTAAACAAAAAATAAATATTCAAGTTATTTCAACTTCAGAAATAAAAATTTCTGTTTTGATAGATAAACGATACGTCAAAAAAGCTGTCAAAGCTCTTCATAAAGAATTTGAATTACAAAAATGAGTATAAGACCATTTAGAGATATAAAAAGGAATAAAACAAAAGTTATAAATGTTGGTCACGTAAAAGTTGGTGGCAATAATCCTATTAGTGTTCAATCAATGACAAATACTTTAACTACCGATGTGAATAAAACTATCAAACAAATCCATCAAATTTCAGAGGCAGGTGCAGATATAGTAAGAGTTTCTTGTCCTGATGAGGGATCAACAAATGCCCTAAAAGAAATTGTTAAACATATTGATATCCCGTTAGTAGCAGATATTCACTTTCATTATAAAAGGGCAATAGAGGCAGCAGAGAGTGGAGCTAACTGCTTAAGAATAAATCCTGGCAACATTGGGGATAAAAAAAAAATAAAAGAAGTCATAGAAGCAGCAAAAAATAATAATTGCTCAATAAGAATTGGTGTCAATGCTGGTTCTCTAGAAAAGGATATTCTTGAAAAGTACAAGGAGCCATGCCCAGAAGCTTTGGTTGAAAGTGCATTAAGAAATATAAAAATTTTAGAAGATTTAGATTTCGATAATTTTAAAATTAGTGTGAAATCTTCTGATGTTTTTTTGTCTGTGAAATCTTATAGACTTTTATCTCAACAAACTACATATCCACTACATCTTGGTATTACAGAGGCAGGTAGTTACTTGCCTGGAAGTATAAAATCATCAATAGGACTTGGCAATTTATTGATGGATGGTATTGGGGATACCATTAGGGTATCTTTATCAGATGATCCAGTTGAAGAAGTCAAAATTGGAAACGAAATTTTAAAATCAATAGGTTTAAGAAATAGAGGCGTTAAAATTATATCTTGCCCATCTTGTGCAAGACAAGGATTTGAAGTAATTGAAACTGTGAAAATACTAGAAGATAAACTCTCGCATATAAAAGAACCTATTACCTTATCTATTATTGGATGTGTAGTTAATGGACCTGGAGAGGCATCACAAACAGATATTGGAATTACAGGTGGTGGTGGAGACAGTAATATGCTCTATCTAAATGGTATTCAAAATAAAAAATTAAAAAACACTGAAATCATTTCTAAAGTTGTTGAACAAGTAGAAAAGAAGGCTAGCGAAATTCAAAAAAAAGCTAAATGATACCTCTTGAAAAAGTAAAAGATATTCTTGATAAACATACTAAGCTAGAAGTAGATTTATCCTCTGCTAACATTGATAAAAAAAAATTTGCAGAAATGTCAAAAGAATATTCAGATCTAAGCAGCATTATAGATGAAGCAAAATTTTATAATTCTTTTCACGACGAGAAAAAAGAATTAGAAAAGATTATTAATGACAGCTTAAGTGATGAGGATATGAAAGAATTAGCAAAATCAGAATTATCTATACTCACTTCTAAAAGTGAAAAAGTTGAAAAAAAATTGAAACTTTTTCTGTTACCAAAAGATGAAGCTGATAAAAAAAATGCAATAATTGAAATTAGAGCAGGCACAGGAGGTCTTGAAGCGAGTTTATTTGCTGCAGATCTTTTTAAAATGTATGAAAAAATCTGCAATAAAAAAAAATGGCAATTAGAAATTATAAGTATTTCCAAAAGTGATGCAGGTGGACTAAAAGAAGTAATTGCATCAATTAAGGGAACAAACATATATTCAACTCTTAAATATGAGAGTGGTGTTCATAGAGTACAAAGAGTACCTGATACAGAGACACAAGGAAGAGTTCATACATCTGCTGCTACAGTAGCAGTATTACCTGAAGCTGAGGAAATTGATGTAAAAATTGAAGATAAAGATTTACGAATAGATGTTTTTAGAAGTAGCGGGCCCGGTGGACAAAGTGTAAATACAACTGACTCTGCTGTTAGAATTACTCATATTCCAACAGGAATTGTTGTTAGCCAACAGGATGAAAAATCTCAAATAAGAAATAAAGAAAAAGGACTTAAAATTTTAAGATCTAGAATATATGATTTTGAGAGAGAAAAAAAAGATAATGAAAGGTCAAAAGATAGAAAAAATAAAATTGGATCGGGAGATAGATCGGAAAGAATAAGAACTTATAATTTTCCACAAGGAAGAGTGACAGATCATAGAATAAATATGACTTTACATAAATTAGAAGAATTCTTAGAAGGGGAAATATTTGACGAATTTGTTGATAACTTAAATTTGCAGGATCAGGAAGAGAAACTAGTAGGTTTAGTAAAATAATGAATAATATTCAAAGTATTTTAAATATGGGTTGTAGTTTTTTAAAAGAAAATCGTATTAATTCCTACCAAATTGACTCAGAATTACTGTTAAGCAAGGTTTTAAATAAAAATAGAGAATATCTACTTTTAAATCATACAGATTGTTTAAACAATGAGCTTTTGGAAAAGTTTAAAGTTTTACTTAATAGACGAAAAAAAAAAGAACCACTTGCATATATTTTAAATCATAAAGAGTTTTGGAAGAATAGTTTTTATATTGACAATAATGTATTGATACCGAGACCAGATACAGAAATACTAATTGAAGAGATATTGAAACTTTATCACAAAGATCGAAATTTACACGTTTTAGATATAGGAACTGGATCGGGATGTATAATTATTTCTCTACTTAAAGAAAGACAAAAGTTCAATGGTACAGCTATAGACATATCAAAAAACGCAATAAATATCGCAAAATATAATGCAAAAATACATCAATTAACTGGTAGAATAAAATTTTACAAAACATCTGTTGACAATTTTTTTAAAGGTAAATATGATTTAATTGTATCCAATCCTCCATATATAAATAGATTAAGTTTAAAATATTTGGAAAAGGATATTTTGGGATATGAGCCAATCCAAGCTTTAGAGGGTGGATTAGACGGTTTTAATGTTTTCAACAAAATTATTAAAATGTCATCAATTCTTTTAAAAAAGGGTGGGAAATTAGTTTTAGAAATTGGATTTGATCAAAAAATTGAAATGTTAAGAATACTAAAAAAAAAAAATTTTTTTTTAAATAAAATTGTTCGAGATTATAGTGGTAATGACAGATGCGTGGTATGTACAAAGTTATAATTACAATTTAAATGAGATCGTTTAGAAATAATAAGAGATCAAGGTTTAGATCCAATGGAGAAAAAAATTTTAAAAGGAATGGTCAAAATTCTTCTTTTATAGAGGGTCAGAATTTTCAAAGAAAATCTCCAGGTAGAAATAATCAAAATGCAAATAAGCTAATCGAAAAATATAGTGATCTGGCTCGAGAGGCACTATCTAACGGTGATAAAATTCTTTCTGAAAATTACTTTCAACATGCTGACCATTTTTTAAGAATATCCAATGACAAAGATAGAAATTTCACTAAAAATACTAATGATGAGCAAAGACCAAACAACAACATTGAAGCTCCCGAAAATAACAAAGCAACTGATCAAAATCAAGACAGCGAAAATATAATATAAAATTAACCAAGTTTTAATATTAATTCTGATTTTAATACATCGGTTTTAATTTTATTTATTTCGAACTGTTCTCTAGATTTACCTTTGAGAATTTTTCCTGAAGGTAATTTTAAAGTTTGTGAATTAATTTTTTTTCCGTTAAATATAACCTCGTAATGAAGATGAGGTCCTGTAGATTTACCAGTTGATCCCACATAACCAATAATTTGACCTTGTTTTACTCTATTACCAGTTTTTGCTAATCTTGAAAACTTAGACATATGTGCATAAACAGTGCTGTAAGATGAATTGTGTTTTATTTTTACACAATTTCCCCCCCCACCACACCAACTGGCTTTTATTACCACTCCATCTCCTGATGCCATTATAGGGGTACCCTCTGGAGCAGCAAAATCTGTTCCACGGTGCATTTTATTAAAACCATCAATTGGATGTTTTCTCATTCCGTATGGTGAGGATAGTCTTGCTCCGTTAATTGGAGTTTTCATAAGAGCTTTCTTTGCACTCTTTCCATTTAAATCATAATGACCTTCATTTCCTTTTTTATCAAAATAGTATAAGGTATTACTTTGATTTCTTAAATTCAAATCTGCAAAAATAATTTTACCTGTATTAAAAATCTTTTTATTCTCATCTTCATAAACTTCATAAATAATTTGAAAAGAGTCATTCTTTCTTATATCTCGCTGGAAATCAATTTGAAATCCGTATATTCGAGCAAACTCAACAATGATGTTTGCTGGTATATTTTGTTTTGATGCACTTCTATATAAGCTTTGAGTAATTCTTCCCTCTTTAAAAATTGTCTTTTTTTGTAAATTAGTAACTATTTCTTTTTTTTTAAAAATATCTTTCTCATAATCTCTAATCAGCTCAATCTTTTTAGTTTTTGAAATTGTAATTCCAAGCTTTGAGATAGTCATATTTGAGTTATCAATTGTTAAATTAACAATATCATTTACTTTAATATTATTTGTGACCTTGTTTTCAAGCAAGCTATTCAAAATATTATTTATCTCATTTTTGGGAACTCCGTAACTTTTTAAAATATTGTTGATAGAATCGTTATTTTTTATTTTGTGCTCAACTTTTAAATATTTTGGCTCAAATCCTTCAAAAACATTTTTAAAAGTTTTTTGAAAATATAGATTATTAATAATTTTAAGATATTCTTTTGTAGATTGATTCTTTGATACCTGAAAAAGTTGAGTTAATATCACTGATGCAATAACAAGCACTATAACGAATGAAAGTTCCTGATTTTTCCTTAAAAAATCCTGTAAATATCTAAAGTTAAGTCTCATCTAATTTTGCAATTAATAATTTAGTACATAAAAAAACCAAAAAAAACCCTTAATTTACAGGCTTTTTTTGATTTTTTTTTACTCTTATCCACTTGATTTAGTTTTATTTTAGCCTATAAGCATCAGACTTTCTCAATAAAATTAACAATAATTATTAGTTAAGTGAAAGTTTTTGGGCTTTTATGCTCAAATAGTTATGTAAAAAGTTAAAAATTTAAGAAGAGAAGTGTGGACGGTTAAGGTTACCAAAATTTGTCGTACACACTTCAACATTATATAAATTTTATTCTTAGAATTTATATAGAAGCTAGTGTGCGCCGTTTTTAAACTTGAGAGTTTGATCATGGCTCAGAACGTACGCTGGCGGCACGCCTTATACATGCAAGTCGAACGAAGTAGCAATACTTAGTGGCAGACGGGTGAGTAACATGTGGGTATCTTCCCTATGGTGAGGAATAACACGAGGAAACTTGTGCTAATACCTCATAAGTCTTTACGGAGAAAGCTTTATGCGCCATTGGATGAGCCCGCACTTGATTAGTTTGTTGGTAGGGTAATGGCTTACCAAGACTGTGATCAATAGCTGATTTGAGAGGATGATCAGCCACATTGGGACTGAGACACGGCCCAAACTCCTACGGGAGGCAGCAGTAAGGAATCTTGCACAATGGAGGAAACTCTGATGCAGCGATGCCGCGTGAGTGAAGAAGGCCCTTGGGTTGTAAAGCTCTTTCGTCGGGGAAGAAAATGACTGTACCCGAATAAGAAGGTCCGGCTAACTTCGTGCCAGCAGCCGCGGTAATACGAAGGGACCTAGCGTAGTTCGGAATTACTGGGCTTAAAGAGTTCGTAGGTGGTTAAAAAAGTTGGTGGTGAAATCCCAGAGCTTAACTCTGGAACTGCCATCAAAACTTTTTAGCTAGAGTATGATAGAGGAAAGCAGAATTTCTAGTGTAGAGGTGAAATTCGTAGATATTAGAAAGAATACCAATTGCGAAGGCAGCTTTCTGGATCATTACTGACACTGAGGAACGAAAGCATGGGTAGCGAAGAGGATTAGATACCCTCGTAGTCCATGCCGTAAACGATGTGTGTTAGACGTTGGAAATTTATTTTCAGTGTCGCAGTGAAAGCGATAAACACACCGCCTGGGGAGTACGACCGCAAGGTTAAAACTCAAATGAATTGACGGGGACCCGCACAAGTAGTGGAGCATGTGGTTTAATTCGAAGATACGCGCAGAACCTTACCAACACTTGACATGTTCGTCGCGACTTTAAGAGATTAAAGTTTTCGGTTCGGCCGGACGAAACACAGGTGCTGCATGGCTGTCGTCAGCTCGTGTCGTGAGATGTTGGGTTAAGTCCCGCAACGAGCGCAACCCTCACTTTTAGTTGCCATCATTTAGTTGGGCACTCTGAAAGAACTGCCAGTGATAAGCTGGAGGAAGGTGGGGATGACGTCAAGTCCTCATGGCCCTTACGTGTTGGGCTACACACGTGCTACAATGGCATTTACAATAGGAAGCAAGATGGCAACATTGAGCAAATCCTAAAAAGATGCCTCAGTTCGGATTGCACTCTGCAACTCGAGTGCATGAAGCTGGAATTACTAGTAATCGCGGATCAGCGCGCCGCGGTGAATACGTTCCCGGGTCTTGTACACACCGCCCGTCACACCATGGGAGTTGGTTCTACCTTAAGGCAAAGTTTAAAACCTTTGACCACGGTATAGTCAGCGACTGGGGTGAAGTCGTAACAAGGTAGCCGTAGGGGAACCTGCGGCTGGATTACCTCCTTTCTAAGGATGATCAAAAATTAATTTTTGATCTAAATATTTAACAGGTTAATGTTGACCGTCCTCATTTCTCTTCTTAGTTTTAGTGTTTCTCTTTACTGAATAAGGGCCGGTAGCTCAGTTGGTTAGAGCACACCCTTGATAAGGGTGGGGTCGAAAGTTCGAGTCTTTCTCGGCCCACCAATTTTTTGGGGGATTAGCTCAGCTGGGAGAGCGCCTGATTTGCATTCAGGAGGTCAGCGGTTCGATCCCGCTATCCTCCACCAGAAACACTTAGTTATTTAAACTGTAAATAAAATTAATATTATCAATATCTATATCCGATTGTTCGAATGGATGAACAATCATTGAATGTTTTAAAATGACATTCCAAAAAATTTGATTCAGCACAGAATTTTTTTCTGTGCATAAATCAAGCGTTTAAGGGCGTGTGGCGGATGCCTTGGCACTGAAAGCCGAAGAAGGACGTGGTATACTGCGATAAGTTTCGGGGAGCTGTATGCAAGTTTTGATCCGAAAATTTCCGAATGGGGAAACCCACCACTTTATGTGGTACTTTAAACTGAATTCATAGGTTTAAAGAGAAAACCTGGAGAACTGAAACATCTAAGTAACCAGAGGAAAAGAAATCAATTGAGATTCCGTTAGTAGTGGCGAGCGAAAGCGGACTAGGCCTGTAGATTTGTTAAAAAAATCTGAATAGTCTGGAAAGACTGACCACAGAGGGTGATAGTCCCGTAAGAGTAATGTTTAACAAATTTCTTGAGTAAAGCGGGACACGTGAAATCTTGCTCGAATATAGGGGGACCACCCTCTAAGCCTAAATACTCTTCAGTGACCGATAGTGAACTAGTACCGTGAGGGAAAGGTGAAAAGAACCCCTATTAGGGGAGTGAAATAGAACCTGAAACCGCATGCCTACAATCAGTCGAAGCTCTTTTTAGAGTGACGGCGTACCTTTTGTATAATGGGTCAGTGACTTAATTTATTAAGCAAGCTTAAGCCATCTAGGTGTAGGCGCAGCGAAAGCAAGTCTTAATAGGGCGATTAGTTTAATGAATTAGACCCGAAAACGAATGAGCTTACCATGAGCAGGTTGAATGCAAGGTAACACTTGCTGGAGGACCGAACCAGTTGACGTTGAAAAGTCTTTGGATGACTTGTGGTAAGGGGTGAAAGGCCAACCAAATTCGTAGATAGCTGGTTTTCCGCGAAAACTATTTAGGTAGTGCGTTAAATAAATAGGTGTTTAGAGGTAGAGCACTAAATGGGCTAGGGGGAAGAGATTCTTACCAAACCTAATAAAACTCCGAATGCTAAACATTGTTCTTTAACAGACAGACTGTGGGTGCTAAGGTCCATGGTCGAGAGGGAAAAAGCCCAGACCACCAGATAAGGTCCCAAAATTGTGATTAAGTGTGAAAGGATGTGGAAATTCCTTAACAGCCGGGAGGTTGGCTTAGAAGCAGCCATCCTTTAAAGATAGCGTAACAGCTCACCGGTCTAATAGAGTTTCTGCGCCGAAGATGTAACGGGGCTAAAATCACATACCGAATCTGTGGGTTTATAAAACTTTCGAGTTTTATAAGCGGTAGCGGAACGTTCTGTAAGCCTGTGAAGGGATACCCGCGAGGGATCCTGGAGGTATCAGAAGTGCGAATGCTGACATAAGTAACGATAAATAAAGTGAAAAACTTTATCGCCGAAAATCCAAGGGTTTCTGCGCAAGGTTAATCCGCGCAGAGTTAGTCGGCCCCTAAGGCGAGGGCGAAAGCCGTAGTCGATGGAAATAAGGTAAATATTCCTTAACCTGATGGTAGTGACGGATTTTGTAAGTTGTGAGTTCTTAATGGATTGAACTTGCTGCGAAAAAGTCCCAGGAAATAGCTCCATCATAAGACCGTACCCTAAACCGACACAGGTGGATTAATAGAGTATATTTAGGCGCTTGAGAGAATGATGTTGAAGGAACTCGGCAAAATGCTTCTGTAACTTCGGAATAAAGAAGACCTTTTTATAGGCAACTATTTTAAGGTGGCACAAGCCAGGGAGAAGCGACTGTTTATCAAAAACACAGGGCTCTGCTAACACGTAAGTGGATGTATAGGGTCTGACGCCTGCCCGGTGCTGGAAGGTTAATGCGATGGGTGCAAGCTCATTTCTGAAGCCCCAGTAAACGG
>CACCHS010000013.1:0-5000 GCA_902545825.1 uncultured Pelagibacteraceae bacterium | reverse complement strand
CAATTTGTCCATTCGCACCATATTTTAATGTTTCAGCATCAACAAGTGGATTTTCATTTCTTATTGACCATAGGTCCAACCATCCATCATCTACCATCACAACAATATCACCATTGGTTTTTAAAACAGTGTTAAGATTTTTTTTTTCATACACAATATCCCCATATGAAATTATAATATCACTTTGTGTCCGCTCAAGAAATAAGCGAGCTGCGAACAAACTTTCAACCATATTTGTCTTATTATAAAATTCATTATGGAAAGTTTCATAATTAAGAGTATTAAATTTTTCAGCTTTATAACCAGTGACAATTGCAATATTTTGAATTCCTAATGCATCTAAATTATTAATTTGATGAGATATTAGAGGTTTGCCTAATAATGAAACTAGTCCTTTAGGACAATTATCTGTTATAGGTCTTAATCTTTTACCTTCACCAGCTGCTAATATCAAACAGTTGGTCATAGTCCAAAATGATTTTTAATTAATTTACAGTCAGTATCCAAAGTTATATTTGCTCGCTCAGGATGCCACATAATTCCAAGAACTTTATCTTTAGGATGATAAAAAGCTTCAATATTATCATCATCATCATGCGCAAACGGTATAAGACCTTTACCAAGATATTTTCGTGGAATACCGTAATTATGATAGCTATTAACTTCTGATGGAATTTCAAAGTGATGAGTAGAATTTTCGGGTATTAGAGAATGTTTAGTTCCAGCGTGGCCTTTAACTTTTTTTAACTGCCCTGTGTAATATACATTTATTAATTGTAATCCTCTACATACTCCCAAAACTGGAGTATCAGTCGATAAAGCTACTTTCAATAATGCCTTCTCATATTCATCTCTTTCAATACTTATGTTCTCTGAAGGGTCGGTTTTATCTGCGTAATCTGCAAGAGTGTTTCCACCACTTAGAATTAAACCATCAAGCTTAAGCTCTTTCCATATTTCATTTACAGAATTATGTGAGATCAAAGAAATAGGTATTGGTAAAATTTTAAGCGATGTTAAAAGTTTTACCCAATTTGTATCCAGGCAATCCACTGTCTCGTTATAAACTGGATGTCGTGTGACTCTTTGAGTTATACCAATACGTTTTTTAAACATATTCTATTTGTCCTTTTCGACAGTCTATCATTAGGCGTCCTTCAAAAAGACTATCATAAAGTTTGTCACCAATTCCTATAGCCGCAGGAACTCCAAGCTCAGCACAACGAATAGCCATATGTGAATTTGCTCCACCATATTGTGTTACCAATCCTGCAATATTATGAGAAAAGATCCAATCAAATCCTGGATCTGCATTAGGTATAGCTACAATTTTCCCTTTTATATCGTCAGGTTTACATGATTTGATAAATAAAAGATCTGCTACTATGCTTAGTCTAGTTATAAAATTAGCTTCAGATTTTCCTTGTTCGAATCCAAAAAAATCTTTTTTTGAAGAAATAAAACTAGGTAATTTCGCTAGGTGCATTTCAGAAAAACTATTTTTTCTTAACTTTACAAAAGACAAAATCTGTTTTTTATTTAACTGATTTTTTTGAATACCTATAAAATCGTCAAACTTTAGATATCCAACATCTTCTCGTATTAATCCCAATTCTTTAATTCCATATTTAATCATAAGATCTAAAGCAACACTTAAATTTCTAGTAAAATCAAACTTAGTACTCTCACGTGATTGTATAGCCTTTTTCAAATATTTAATAAAGTCATCAACTTCAATTTTAATTGGAAGTTTATCTAGAAAATCCCCAAACCCTCGTAGCTCCTGTTGTGTAAAAACAAACTTATTTTCACGAGTTTCATGTGTTTCTTTGCTTTGTTCATTTCTGATAAAATAAAAATCTGGTTTTTCCCAATAAGCGAGTTGATTTACATCATAAGTTCCAGGTCTTAAATGACCAAATTTTTTAATAAGTTCTTTAATGCTTGAATTGTTAGAAAGCGCAGTCTGAAAATCACTGGCAATTGTTGGTATTGAGCCTTGAAACTCAAGCATACGATCTTGTGATAAAGTACCTTGCTTCACTAGACTTTTTAAAAGTGTAACTGCCACGAAACCAGCGCGAGCGGCATGGGCAAATGCTAAAGTTCCATACTTTCTACAATCTTCAATAAGTTGATTTATTTTATCAATATGCTTTAGATCAGATTTCATTATGACCTCAAAACGTTCTGAGAGTAAGTCTATTGAAGAAACATCTTTATCTAATCGAATAAGAGCATTTGCTGTTATTTTTTTTAAGGACTCTTCAAGCTCTTTAAGTTCTTTGGATGATAAATTATCATCCTTAAATCTATTTTTAGCATCTTCAATAAATGTTGGAACCCAAATGGTAAAAACAATTTCCAATTCCAGCTTATCATGTAGATGAGGATTTTTCTTTAGTAGATTCAGATATGCATTTACCAATCGAGAAGCAAAATCTTCTTTTAAATCAGCAGGAATGAAAGAATTTATAGATGCTCGACAATCCACGTAAGGTTGAGCACAAAAATTATATACTAATGGAGAGGGGTAAGTGTCTCGATATCCAAATTCTGATCGTTGCTTAGCCCAAATTTTTTCAGTAATAAGATGATCGTATAAATTTATTGCCAATGCATTTGGCCTTGTTCCAATGATTTCTGCTGGATTCCAATCAGTCATCCTGGAAAAAAATGTATAATCACCTAAAATGTGTTTGGGTTTTTCTTGTAAAGAATTGAATTCTTGTTGAGCTTTTTCTAAGTGTAAGTCAAAATTTTTATCATCCATTTTATATTTCGAATGATCTACCGTGATTGGTCGAATCTGAAAAGTAAAACATTGATCATTTTTATCGATTGCGAATTCTACATCTAGCTTGTTATAACCTAACAACCGCTCAAGTTCTTGCACAGCATCAATTACCTTTTTTAGCCCAGGATCAATATTTATTATATTACTAAGTTTATGACGAAATAAAATTACTGTTCTTAAATTGCTAGTATTACCAGATGTAATTGTATTTGTTTTACCTGAAATATCATCATAATTTATTATGTAGTAGGGTGCTCCAGTATTCATATCACATGTAAATACAACTCCTGACATTTTCACATTAGTGATAAATGGCTGTATTAAAACCTGAGTATTTAAAGATAAGCTTCTATAAGATGAAAAAACTTCTTTTATAGCATTGTGTAAAGCTTTTACATCGTTAGAATCTACATTAAGCATACTTTCAAAAACACCAGCTTGTGCTGTTTCCCAACCATCCTCTTCAATAGAGCTTGAACGAATAATTAAAGGCTGGCCTTTAAACTTAGATTGAACATCTTTAATTACTTTTTCGTGGTTATTTCCCCATTCTTGCCAATTACAAGTTATTTGATCACAAACTTTACTTTTAGTTAATTTAGTTTGAATACGATGCAGCGTTTCAGCTTTACTTCCAAGTATAAAATGTACAAGATCACTAGGTTCATTCATTTCAGCCCATTTACCAATCACATCGTATGTTGAAACGTTAAATCCTGCGCGTTTGAGATCATTTATTAGATCAATAAAATTGTTGTTCGAATTATAGTTATCCTTTTTTTGTAAAATCCATTTAATAACTTTAGGAGAAAATTTAATTAGCCCAGTATACTCAACTTCCCCATAAGGTTGAATATTTAAAGTTTCTGCAAGTTCGATATCCTCTCTTGTACGTCCTATAAAACGTTTTTTCCATATGCTATCTATTGCAACTACTACATCATCATTTTTATTATTAAATTCAGCCAATGTTTCTGAATGAAAAACTGTATCTCCATACATTACAAAAGTATTTTTAGAGTGGTCATTTATTATGCTAAGAAATGAATGTAACGCATTACCTTTTTCCCAATTAAAAACACGTTTGAAGAGATAATTTGGATAATTGGTTATAATTCTTTCATAATCGTAGCCTGCGGCTATGGTAATTTCATTATTAGGAAATACTGTTTTAAAAGCATGAACTTGCCAATCAAGAATACTTTTTCCATTACCAAATGACCATAGACTACAAGGCTTTTCAGAAATTTTGTTGGTGCCCGCTGCTAGAATCAAAATATTTGTTTCAAACATTTATGATACTTCTTAATAGTTGTCATTATTGATATCAGAAAAAAAGATATTATTTTAAATCTTTTTCGATATCCGTTTTTGTACTTTTAGAAAAACCAAAAAAATTTTTAATTTTATACCAAAAGGTTTTTATAAACACTCCAGCAGAAACAAAAAACCCAACGATTAAACTTAATATTAAACTTCCAGTGCCAGGATCAATATATGCAAACGCAGGCTGCACACTAAGTGAAAATAGCATAAAGGTTAGTAATATTGTTTTTTTCATTTATAGCCTCTTATCGTCGGAATCTAGCAGTATTTACACATTTTTCAAGCTATCGATAATATAATGATATTAATTAGTTAAATCATAAGATCTTTTATCAAAAAGTGGCTCACCATCATCTTTACCACCTTTGATAATGCCATTATAGACATTTACGCCACCAACAGTCCAATTAATTTCCCAATCCCAAAAAAATTTTCTCTCAACTTTCAATTCGTCAAATAGTTTATTATTATTTGTAATTTTAGAAAATATTGCAGGGAAAATATCTTGAGCCATTTCTATATTATATTGTGTATCCGATATACCCTCAGGCCAATAGATACTTAAAAATGTACCATATCTATCTTGTATATCGTACTTATCTATTTCACTGGTATTGTAGAAATTCTGAAGCCCTGAGCAATTTTTTGTTAAATAAGGTCCATGATCGCCTACAAGTACTATTATAGAATTTGGATTATTATTTTTTATATTTAAAATATCCTTTTTCATTTCCTTATTTGCTTTTTTTAAACCTTCAAAATGAATTTCTTTTTCATTAGGTCTACATCTACCTGAATTTTGTGAGTGTCCAGGTAATTTACTATGGGTAAAAAGAAGTGTATTTTTTTCAGATGTAGTTAAATATTTTTCTTTTTG
>CACCHS010000012.1 GCA_902545825.1 uncultured Pelagibacteraceae bacterium | reverse complement strand
ATCTAAACATTAGTGACATATCCACTTGTTTAATATTATAAAGATCGGATCTATGAGCATTATTTGGTAGAGGATAATCTCCATTTTTCCACAAATGATGTCCATTGCCATCAAATAATAAAAATTCCATATCGACTAAATGTGATCTGACAAGTTGATTTGTGTAACACTCAGTACATTTACTTGTCCAATTACCAAATGTATTCTCATCGTTTTCAATCCAGCTTTCTTTAGTTTTATAAACCCCATAAAAATCATTATCAGGATTTCCATCCTCATTGTTTATTGGTAATGCAAAATATGAAATTTTATATCTTTTATATTTTTGTATTGGATCATTTTTATCAAAATCACCATAGACAATAGATATGCTATCGCAACAAGTATCTGTAGATCGATTTTTTTGTGGAATTGGAAGATCGCTATCTGGATCCACAGTAAAATCTGCAGGATAATAACCAAGAGTATTTCTAAAGACTATTATTGGATCGTGGGTATCTATTATCCCTCTGCCCTGCTCTAGTCCTGAGATATGAGTTAGATTATCTGATGGTGGAATTCCTTCATCATTCCGACCATAATAATATTTGTATCCTGCTAATCTTATATCTCTCATCATCATTCCAACTATGTCTCTGCTCGAGCTACTAATTCTCGCTTTATCAGTTACTTGTTTATAGCTACTATTAACTGCAGTATAAGATGCAAACATTGCTCCCATCATTATAGCGGTTACTGCAACTCCTACTAATAACTCAATTAATGTTACACCTGATATCTTTGTTAATTTTTTTTTCATCATTCCTTAAAAATATAATCTGCTTGAAAGTATAACGTTCTTCTTTTATTGCCCGCATTAGTATTAATTTCAACTCTACCAATGTAAATTTCGTCAAAAATCATATCCCAACTCCCTGGAAGACATCCTGTACCTGTGCAAATTTTATAAACATTAATAGTTTTTCTATCACCTACACCATCTGGGTTATCTCTACATTTTAAATAACGATCTTCACCTAAAATAACTCCCCATCTATTTAACTTATTTTCTGGAGCACCTTCTGTTAATGAATTTTTGTAAATACTTGTCATATTGTCTTTTGAAAAAATAGGACCTCCTTTTCCACTACATGAATCATATCCTATTGGGCTTTGATTAATATGCTGTGCGAATTTTTTTATATTATCCGGACATACACCACCATCCAAAGCTGTTGGTACACCATAATCATTAATCAAACATTGTTTGGAATTTGGATTAGTATTTGTCGTCTCATCTCTTGAGCCAATCATATCCTCTGCTATCATACTTGTAATATAATTTATTTTTGTTCGCTCACCTGAAACTCCAATTGAGTTAACTGAATAATTTACTAATTGAAATACTGCAAGAAAACCTATTGCAACTATTGCAGTTGAAACTAAAGCCTCAACTAAACTAATACCCTTGATAAGTTTATCTTTAGAAAAATTTCTCATTGAGTCACCCAATCGTTTGCCCATTTATATAAATTAATACTACCAAATCTACTCCATTCTATACGAAAAAAATTACTCTGAGCAGGGCCGCTATTATTTAATACACAATGATTATCTTCATCTGTTTTTCTTTGACAAATAAATAAATTTTCATTGGCTAAAAAATCTGATCCCTCATTCATTAAAAACATACCACTTGCACTATAAAAAGTTCCATCTTTTGAAAAACAAATATTACCGCCGTCATTTGGTATAGTCATAGGATTATCATTATTATCTAGCATTCCTATTAAGACTTTAGTTTCATCAAGTCTAATTTGTTTCACAGTCAATTCATCGCTTGATGCTCCTTCATCATCCCAGTCAATATCCATTGAGCATCTCTGCTCAAATCTGTGAAAAGGTTTTTCAGTTGTTCCGTCCCACTTATCTCTTACAAGGTTAATAAACTTATTTTGCCCTAAACCATTTGTCTCAACAACTATTTCTTTGTTATCAGTATCTCTATAAACACTAAATTGTACAAAACTATATTGTCCTCTTTGAACTTGTGAAAAAATATTTCTCATTAGGGAAGCTGTCTCTGTTGCTTGAGCTCTAACCATTCGTTCAGTTCTCCACTTTAGGAATGGTTTAAAAGCTGCAGCTGACATTGCACCAATAATTGCTATAACTACGATGAGCTCTAATAAAGCGAAACCTTTAATTTTCTTTTCCTGCATTTGCATCAATCTTTCCAGCTGTAACAAGATTTTCTAATGATTTTGACATTGTGATCATTCCATCTTTTACTGCGGTCTGCATGATGCTTGGGATTTGATGAATTTTTGCTTCTCTAATTAAGTTTTGAATCGGAGCAGTACATTTCATAATTTCAAAAGCACCTACACGACCTTGGCCATCTTTTGTTTTTAAAAGTCTTTGTGTTACAACCATCTTTAAAGAAGTTGAAAGCTGCGCTCGTATCTGAGCTTGTTGTTCTGGTGGGAAAACGTCTATGATTCTATTTATTGTATTTGGTGCTCCACTCGTGTGTAGTGTTCCAAAAACCAAGTGTCCAGTTTCAGCAGCTGTAAGTGCAAGACTTACTGTTTCCAAATCCCTCATCTCTCCAACTAAAATCACATCAGGGTCTTCTCGTAGGGCTGCTTTTAGTGCACTTGCAAAAGTTTGTGTTTGCTTTCCAACTTCTCGATGTGAAACGATACTTTTTGAATCTGTATGAATAAATTCTACTGGGTCTTCTACAGTTATAATATTTGCAGTTCTTGTTTTATTTATTTCATTAACTATAGCTGCAAGTGTAGTTGATTTTCCAGAACCTGTTGGTCCAGTGACTAAAACTAAACCCTTATGCATATCGATTATGTCATAAAGGGCATCTGGTAAATCAAACTGTCCCATCTCTGGTATTTTGCTTTCTACTCTTCTAAGAACTGCAGCTGGTCCATTTAATGTTTTATAAAAATTAGCTCTAAATCTTAGTCCACTAATATTAACTGCAGAGTCTAGCTCGTGTGTATCTTGGAATTTTTTTGTCTCATGCTCATTACAATTCGTGGTCATTAAATCTATAAGATCTTGTGGTTTTACCATAACATCTTTAACCATGATAATTTCTCCAGTTTGCCTGTATGCTAAAGGAGAGCCTGATCTAATATGAAAATCAGATATTTTTTTGTTATTTTTTGCAAGTTCTTCTAATTTTTCAAACATATTAAATTTGTATATATAAATGTGAAAAAAAACAATATTTACTTCAGCCTAAGCGACCAAAATAAGCAATTATTTAATAAATAAAATAATATAAAATCCAAATAATTAAAGAGTATTCAAAAAAACTTTTTGTAAGATTCAATTGCTTTTCTGTAAATTTTGATTTTAAGAATTTACCCAAAAATATAAAACCCAAATGTACTAAAATGATTGAAAAAATAATTCCTATAAGAGTAAACTGAAAAGAGAAGTTTTTATATCCAAAGTAAACAGCAGCTATAAAAGTAAACCATGACACTTTTGTTATAAATAATTTAAAAATAAGACCAGCTTTTTTACTAAATATAGACTGTGTTTTTATTAAAGAGTAAGACCAAGTTAAACCAATTAAAAAACTCAAATATTTTAAAATCATTTTATTTTTTTTCCTTAAAAACTAAACAAACCCCGTTATTACAGTACCTTTTTCCGGTTGGCTTTGGCCCATCATCAAATATGTGTCCATGATGACCTCCACAATTTTTACAATGATACTCAGTCCTCGCATAACCAATGAGATGATCGGTTTTAGTTTCAAACACATCGGGCAAGGATTCAAAAAATGACGGCCAACCAGAGCCACTCTCGTATTTTTTTGAGGACTCAAAAAGTTTAATATCACAATTTGCACAATGATATGATCCAGCTCTTTTTTCAAAATTTAATTCACTTGATCCAGGAGGTTCAGTTCCCTCCTCAAACAAAACAAGTTTTTGATCTGAGGATAATTTAGAATTAATTTTTTTGACCATCTTAATTTAGTTTAGTTTTTTTATTTGATAATGAAATTCCTATTATAATAAATATTGCACCTAAAATATGATAAAACATAAATTTTTCATCAAATATTAACATAGCCATTATCGCACCAAATATTGGCATTAAGTGTAAAAATATTCCAGCTCTATTTGCACCAATTATTCCAATTCCTTTAATCCAAAAGAAAAATGAAGCTAGTCCTGGAAATAATACAACGTATGCTAAAGTTAAGAAAAAAGGTTGATTGAATTGAATATTATTTCCCAAAGACATTTCAATTATAAATATTGGTATTAAAAAAAACAAACCAGATATTATTACTACCTCAAGTAAAGCAATTTGAGATATTTTTATTTTATCTTTCTTCAAAAAAGATGAATAGATTGCCCAGGCAAGCATTGCAACCACCATAGTCAAATCCCCTCGATTAAAATCAAGATTACGAATTAAATTAATATCTGCTTTAGTAATAATAAAAATTACACCAATCAAAGAAAGTGCAACTCCTGACAATTGAAAAATATTTGTTTTTTCAATTTTTAACATAGATGAAATTAAAATTATCCATACTGGTATTGTTGAAATCATTAAGACCCCGCTAATTACCTGGGTATGATAAAGTGAATAATAAACAATTGAATTAAATATAGTGATACTAGTGAAACCTAATAATATGAAATGACTAATTTTTGATTTAATATAATTTAAATTGTTAATTATTTCTTTATAAGTAAAAGGTAAAAGTATTACTCCAGCAAACAGCCAACGATAAAAATTTAATGAGAATGGTGGTATTTGATAAATACTTGCGGCTTTACCAACTATAAAATTTCCTGACCAAAATAAAGTTGCAAAAATTAATAATAAATATGCAAGTCCATTTTTATTACGCACAAATTATGAAAATCTTAAAGAGCTATAAGGTTCTAAGCTTAAATTTGTTTTTTCGTCTAAAATCATTTTAGATACAATCTTTCCAGAAATGGCTCCTAATGTCCATCCTAAATGATGATGACCAAACGAATAAAACACATTTTTATAATTCTTTGATGGTCCAATAACCGGTAAAAAATCAGGTAGTGTTGGTCTAAATCCTAACCATTCGTCATCATGTTCTGGTAAACCATCTAGCATATACTTTGCATTGTTTATTAAATTTCTTACTCTTTCTGCAGATGGCGGATTTTTCAAACCTCCAAATTCAACTGTTCCAACTACTCTTAAACCTTGTTCCATTGGGGTCATACCAAAACCTCTATTTGAAAATACAACAGGTCTTGATATCAAATTTTCACAACCCTTAAAGTGTATGTGATAACCTCTCTCAGTTTCAAGTGGTATGTCTTCATATAAGTTATCAGAAATTCTTTTTGAAAATGCTCCACAGGCAATAACAACTTTATCAAAAATAAATCTTTGGGTTTGTGATCTTATAATTGGTTTTTGATCATCAAAATTAAGTTCGTTTATTTCCTGCTTTAGAAATTTTCCACCCTTTTGAATAAATAAATCAAAAAGTTTTTGAAAAACTCTTTTTGGGTTATTGGTGTGTCTTGCATACGAATAAAATACCCCGCCATCATATATTGGTTTGATATTGGGTTCTAAATCGTGAATTTCTTTTGGATTAAGAAGTTGTTGATCAACACCAAGCTCATTTCTAATTTTGATTTCCAAATTTCTGCTTTCTATGTTTTGATTATTCCAAATATACATAATTCCATTTTTAATCACTAAATTTTCTAAATCTAGCTCTTCAAACAATTCATCATATGCTGGTAAAGCTAGGTCTAAAATTTGATGCATATATTTTGCTGTATGCATCATATTTTTTTTGGAACAATTTCTTAAAAATTTAAAAAACCAAGGTATCATTCTTGGAACGTAGTTCCATTTTAGGGCAAGAGGTCCTGTAGAACTTAATAGCATAGCAGGAACATCGGTCAGAACGTCTGGTCTATTTAATGGTACAGATGCATAAGGTGAAAAATGACCAGCATTACCATACGATGCACCACTACCAGGTTCGTTTTTATCAAAAATTATAACTTCGTGACCTTTTTTTTGAAGAAAAAGTGCATTGCAAACACCTTGAATACCTGCTCCGATTATACCTATTCTAAATTTGCTCATGATAAATAATACATCAAATTAATGTTTAAATTCTAGCGACAAATTAAACAAAAATTAGTGTATTATTTGTTTGCTGTGAATTTTTGTACTCATTACTATACTTAAACCAATCATCGTTGCTAACATTGATGATCCACCATAAGACATAATTGGAAGTGGAGAACCAACTATAGGTAGTAAGCCTAAAACCATAGACATGTTGACTGCAACATAAACAAAAATTGCAGATCCAAAACCATAACAGAAAAGTTTTCCAAAAAAGCTTCTAGAATGAGAACCGATATTTAATATTCTAAATATTAAAATTCCGTACAGAATTAATAATATAACTGAACCAATAAATCCATGTTCTTCTGAAAATAATGTGAATATAAAGTCTGTATGTTTTTCAGGTAGAAATTCAAGATAACTTTGGGTACCCTTAAGAAATCCCTTTCCTGTAAGACCGCCAGAACCAACTGCAATCTTTGATTGGATAATTTGATAACCTGCACCTAATGGATCTCTATCTGGATTAAAAAAAGTTAATACTCTTTGTTTTTGATAAGGCTTGAGCATTGAAATTACAAAAGGTAATGAGATAATTAAAGTTAATCCAGAATAAATAAAATATTTTATATTAAATCCAGCTAACCATAAAACAATTACACCACTTATAGCAATTAAAATAGAAGTACCAAGATCAGGTTGGCTTACAACCAGAAGAATTGGTAAAAGCAAAATAGCCATTGATAAAATAATATTTTTAAAACTATTAATATTAGACATTTGTTCTCTGTGAAAATATCTTGCAAAACAAACTATTATCGCAATTTTCATAAGCTCAGAGGGTTGAAGATTTATAAAATATAAATTTATCCATCTTTGAGAGCCAGATGCAGTGACACCATACATTGAAGCCCAAATTAAGAAACCTAAAGTAATTGTATAAAATAAATAAGCTGTTGAATGCCAAAATCTCAAATTAAAAAAAGATAGAAATATCATCATGGAAAAAAAAGTTACAAATCTTATAAAATGACTTTTAGAGTGGTATAAAAATTCGCCACCATCCGTTGAGTACATAGAAAAGTTACTAATTATACCTAAACAAAGTACACAAAAAATTAATACAAAATCAAAAGATCTTAATTTTTGAAAAAATGTATATTGTTCTGAATATGAAGATTGCTCAAACATTTTTTAAATATCCACTAAATTATTTTTTCTAATTTTTTCTCTTTCCTTATGTCGGTCAATAATTTTTTTCATAAGTTTTTTTGCTAAAGGTGCTGCAGTAGCACTTCCAGATCCCCCATGTTCAACTAAAACACATAATGCATATCTTGGATCTTTATAAGGCCCAAAAGCAACATACCATGCATGATCTCTTTCCTCGTATGGAATTTGTGCTGTATCTAAATCCAGCTCTCTTTGCAATTTTGTAATTTTTTTAACTTGAGCTGTACCAGTTTTGCCAGCAAATCTATATTTTGGATCATCAATTCTTGACCGATAAGATGTACCTCTAACTTCATTGGTAGAGGCAGACATTGCTTCCAAGACAAACTTAATATTCTCTTGGTTTCGGAAAAGTTTATTATATTCCTTTTCACCTGTAGAAAAAATTTCCTCAGCAGATCGAATTAAAGATGACGAGTTTTCATTTGTTATTTTAAGGCTCTCTTTCATTTTATATTTTATCTTCTCAAGTGATTCTTGATTTTTGTCTACTGTTATTCTTGGAAATATTTTAAATCCTCCATTTGCCAACTGTGCTGTCATTAGACATAGCTGTAATGGTGTAGTTTGAATATATCCTTGGCCTATTCCAGTTATTAAGGTTTCACCTAGAACCCATCCTTTACCTAACGCATTTTTTTTCCATTTTGTTGACGGCACCAAACCCTTTTTTTCCTCAGAATATAAATTTTTAAATACTGTATTCCCTAGTCCAAATCTTTTTGCAGTTATATTAAGTCTATCAACACCAAGTCTCCTGCTCATCTCGTAGAAATAAGTATCACAAGATTGTTTTAGTGCATCTCTTAGATCTACTATGCCATGACCCTTTTTTTTCCAGCAGTGATATGTTTGACCATACATTTCCATTTTGCCAGTGCAATTAACTTTAAATTTTGTAGAGATGACATCATTCTCTAGGGCTGATAAAGCAACAATAGGTTTTATAGTTGAGCCAGGCGAATACAAACCAGAGATAGTTTTATTAATCAAAGGCTTTAAAGGATTTTTTCTGATCAAGTCCCAATCTTTATAACTTATGCCATACATAAATAAATTCGGATCGAAAGATGGTGATGAGTGCATGGCAACAATTTCACCTGTATATATATCCATCACACTTATAGAACCCGACTTTTCTGCTAAAAGTTCGTTACACAATTTTTGTATTTCAGTATCTATGGTGAGTTTAACTTTTTGTCCTTTCTCGCCTTCTTTAAAGTCTACTTGATTTATTCTTTTACCAAATGCATTTACCTCATATCTTTTGACGCTATTTGTACCAATTAAGGAATTTTCAAATGTTTTTTCTAATCCAGTTTTTCCAACCCTTAAACCTGGAACATGTTTATTTTTAATTTCCTCATTTTCTAGTAAATCACTTTCACTTGCTTGAGCCACATAGCCAAGTACATGAGTATAATTTGCTTTATAAGGATAACTTCTTGCTACAGACAATACTGGTTTTGCTCCAGATAATTCATGTAAGTAGAAATTTACTTTAGAAAATTGATCCCAAGTCAAACTTTCAGATATGATAAGTGTTTCCCAAGGTTTTTGCTGTTTTTTCTTTTTTACTATTTTGCTGAATTGTTTATCTGATAAAGATAATATATTTTTTAATCTAACCATTAAATACTTAAAGTCCTCAACCTGTTCAGGGACTACGTGAAGTTGATAAACTTTAGTATTGCCAGCAACTACATTACCAAAATAATCCTCAAATTCACCTCTGACTGGAGGTAACCTCCATTCTCGTAATCGATTTTTGTCTGATAGTGTTAGGTATTTTTTATTTTCAGTTATCTGCAAACTAAATAATCTTGCAACTATACCTGTGAAGATAATTCCTTTTGCAATTTTTAATATAAATACTCTTCTATTAACAGTATTAAATTTTCTAACATTTGAGTCACCACCATCAAACACTGGAAGCTCCGTAAACAAAATTTTTGTATAATTCAAATAAAATACTAAAAAGTATATAGAATAAAAATGTAAATAACATATTTACCAGGATATCTTCATAAACAATTTGTACATTAAAAAAGATATTTGATATTGCAAACATTAAAGAGTTTACAACAAGAATTGTGAAACCAAAAAATAACCAGTCGTTCATTCTGCTTGGCCTTAAAGTAATATTTCTTAAATAAGATGAAAAACCACAAATAAATAAATAGCTTAATGAGCTCACTCCAATTGGAAGTCCAACTACTGCATCGTTAAATAATCCACTTAAGAAAATTAGACCATATCCTAGACTACCAGGTCTTTTAAGACTCCAATAATAAATAAGAATGAAAGGAAAATTAAAAGAGAAATACTTCAAACCAAGATAGTTAAAATCAAATTCATTTAAAGTAGCTATAAATAATAAAATAATAGGACCTTTTTCTAAAAGTTGTTTGAAAATACTTAACTTAGATAATTCTGTCATTAATTTTCCTCTGCTTTATAAGATCTTAATTTCACAAATCTTAATTGAGAAAATTCAGAATAAAATTCAACTTTTATCTCAGAATTTAATTTGTTTTTGACTGTCCTGCCAATTGGTACGCCAGGTTTAAAAATACCACCTGCACCAGATGTATAAACTACACTTTCACTCTCGATTAAAGCTTCTTCTTTTATATACTGAATTTTTCCAATGTCACCACCAGTACCTGATAGTATAGATTGAATATTGTTTGGAAGTATATCAACAGGAATTTTACTATTTAAATCAGACAAAAGTAAAACTCTAGATGTAGTAAAATTAACTTCAACCACTTTTCCAACTAAGTACTCTTGATCTATAACACCCATTCCTAGTATTACACCATGTTTACTTCCCTTGTTTACTATTATAGATTTTAAAAATGGACTTTGCTTATCAACTATAACTTTTGCAAGAATTTCGTCAGAGGAAAATTTCAATTCATTAAGTGTTTCTTTTAATCTTTCATTCTCTGTTTGTATGTATTGTGTATTATATTTTTTTATTTCTAAATCTTTTACTTTTTGTTTTAGGATCTTATTTTCCTCATAAACAAAGAAATGATTTTTGGTAGCAATAAATCCATTTTTAATAACGTTTTCAGGAGTAGAAAATATAAATGTAGATCTATAAGCAATCTCTTTCAAAGATAATTTTGCATAATTAATAACTTTAAAGTCATATCTACCTAATATTAAAATACTTAATGTAAGAATAATTAGTGCTGAAAGAGAGAACTTTTGTTTATTTTCTTTTTTTAAAAATGCAGATCTTATAGCTATTATAAAATCATCTCTACTTGAGGGTTGCATTTTTCAAATCAATACTCTGATAACATTGTATTAAATGTTTCCTCTTGCTCTAAAGCTTTTCCTGTTCCAACTGCAACACAAGCTAAAGGGTCATCAGCAATATGGACTGGAAGACCAGTTTCTTTAGAAAATCTTTTATCAATGTTTTTTAATAATGCTCCACCTCCAGTTAATGTTAGACCCATGTCAACTAGGTCCGCTGATAATTCTGGTGGAGTATTTTCTAATGCATCTTTAATTCCATTTATCATTTCTCTTAAAATAGGATTTAACGCTTCAACTGTATCCTCCTCTGTAATGTTAACTTCTTTTGGAGTACCAGATCTTAAATCTCTACCCTTCACTGCATAAGTATTATTATTTGTTGCAATTGCAGTTCCTATTTCTTTTTTAATTTTTTCAGCTGTACTATCACCTATCATCAAGTTATATTCTTTTCTCATATATCCAATAATTGCATTATCCATTGCATCTCCAGCAACTCTTAAAGAATTCGAATAAACCACTCCACCAAGTGACATTACTGCTATCTCTGTTGTTCCACCACCAATATCAATTACCATTGATCCAGTTGCCTCAGAGATTGGCAAGTTAGCTCCAATAGCCGCTGCAATTGGTTCTTCAATTAATTGTACTCTTCTTGCTCCTGCAGCAAGCGCGCTATCTTGAATAGCTTTTCTTTCAACTGGAGTTGATCCAGTTGGTACACAAATTAATATTCTTGGATTGGCAAATGTGCTTCTTTTATGCACTTTTTTAATAAAATGTTTGATCATTTCTTCAGTCACAATAAAATCTGCTATTACACCATCTCTTAATGGTCTTATAGCTTGGATATTTCCTGGAGTTCTTCCTAACATTGTTTTCGCTTCATCTCCGACAGCTAAAACTGATTTCTTACCTTTATTATCTACAACAGCAACAACAGATGGCTCATTAAGAACTACACCTTGCCCTTTTAAGACAACTAACGTGTTAGCTGTTCCTAAATCGATAGCCATATCTTGACTCCAAATTGCTGTAAATTTATCTAGAACTCCCATTTTATACTCCTCCTTTTACTTTTTGGTACTGAATATCTTTTGATAAAGATTTTTTTTCTCTCTTAATTAACATTTTATTTAAAGCATTCAAGTATGCATTTGCTGATGCTACTAAAGTATCTGTATCAGCTGATTGGCCCACTGTTGTTCTATCATTTTCCTCTATTTTTACACTAACTGTTGCCTGTGCATCGGTTCCTTCAGTTACTGCATGTACTTGATATAGAGATAATTTAACGTTATGAGGATATAGTTCTTTTATGCATTTGAAAATTGCATCTACAGGACCATCTCCTGTTTGTGAAGTTTTCTTGATATCTCCAAATACATCTAATGTCATTTCTGCTCTTTGAGGTTCGCCCGTCCCTGCAAAAACTTTTAAAGACTTAAGATTTATTGCATTTATTTTATTATCAATTATTAAACTATCGTCAACTAAGGCAACAATATCCTCATCATAAATATGTTTTTTCTTATCAGCTAAAATTTTAAATTTTCCAAAAGCAGCTTGGATTACATCATCAGTAACATCTGTATAACCAAGATCATTTAGTTTATCTTTAAAAGCATGTCTTCCAGAATGTTTTCCCATAACTAGAGAAGTTTTCTTTACTCCAACACTCTCTGGAGTCATAATTTCATAAGTTTCTCTATTTTTAAGCATTCCATCTTGATGAATACCCGACTCATGAGCAAAAGCATTTTTTCCAACTATTGCTTTATTAAATTGAACTGGAAATCCAGTTGCATTAGATACAATTTTTGATGCCTTACTAATTAATTCTGTCTTAATGCCAGTTTCATACGGCATCAAATCATTTCTTGTTTTAATTGCCATTACAATTTCTTCAAGTGCAGCATTTCCTGCTCTCTCCCCAATTCCATTAATTGTGCACTCTATTTGTCTTACACCCGCTGATAAGCCTGCTAGAGCATTTGCAACTGCTAAACCCAGATCATTATGACAATGAGCAGATATAATTGCTTTATCTATATTTGGAACATTATTTTTTATATGAGTAATAGTTTTAGCAAATTCCTCGGGTATAGAATATCCAACAGTATCTGGAATATTAATTGTTTTAGCACCACAATTAATTGCTAATTCAATAGTCTTGCACATAAAATCTAAGTTCGTTCTAGTACCATCCTCACAAGACCACTCAACATCATCAGTAAATTTTCTTGCATATGTAACACTCTCTTTAATCGCATCAATTACTTGGTCGTTGGTCATATCTAATTTATGCTTCATATGAACTGGACTTGTTGAGATAAAAGTATGTATTCTAAATCTTTTAGCAAATTTTAACGACTCGTGACAAGCATCAATATCTTTTTTTAAAGCTCTTGATAAACCACAAGGAATAGAATTTTTTAAACCCTTGCTGATTGCTGACACAGCCTCAAAATCCCCAGGTGAAGATATTGGAAATCCAGCTTCAATAATATCGATTCCCATTTCATCAAAAACTCTAGAAATTTGAATTTTTTCCTCAACACTCATAGATGCTCCTGGTGATTGCTCACCATCTCTCATTGTAGTATCAAATATAAAAACTTTATCTTTTGTGCTCATAATTTTTTAAAAAATTTTGGTAATTAATAATACTACCTCTCGCGTAGATTGCAAAATAAAAGAGTTATATCAACTCAAATTGAAACTAAACTATTTTAATTTTTATCGCTATCGACTAATTTCTTCTTGGTAATCCAGGGCATCATAGCTCTAAGATCAGCTCCGACTTTCTCAATAGGATGCTCTGCCAATTTTTCTCTAGTTTTGAGGAAATTTTTTTGACCATTTTTACATTCCTCAATCCACTCTTTAGTGAACTTTCCTGATTGAATTTTTTCCAAAACTTCTTTCATTCTTTTTTTGGTTTCTTCTTTGTTGATTATTTTTGGTCCAGAAACATATTCTCCATACTCAGCTGTGTTTGAAATTGAATAATTCATATTTGCAATTCCACCTTCGTAAATTAGATCAACAATCAATTTTACTTCATGTACAGTCTCAAAGTATGCCATTTCAGGTTCATAACCTGCTTCAACTAAAGTTTCATAACCATTTTTAATTAATTCTACCAAACCACCGCATAAAACAGTTTGTTCACCAAATAAATCAGTCTCTACTTCATCCTTAAAAGTTGTTTCAATAATACCTGATCGTCCACCTCCAATTGCAGAAGCATATGACATTGCAATGTCTCTTGCCTTGCCTGAGCCATTCTGATGAACAGCAAATAAACATGGGACTCCACCACCTTTCTCAAACTCGCTTCTTACTAAATGTCCAGGTCCCTTAGGGGCAACCATAAAAACGTCTAAATCTTTTCTAGCTTTAATAAGATCATAGTGAATATTTAATCCGTGAGCAAAAGCAATTGAAGTTCCTTCTTTTACTCGCTGCTCAATATGATTTTTATAAATAGTTGCCTGAAGTTCATCGGGTGTAAGTATCATTACAACATCTGCCCACTCTGCAGCATCTGATAGGTTCATTACCTTTAAACCTTTTGACTCAGCTTTTGCTTTGCTTGAGGATCCATCTCTTAAAGCAACCACAACATCTTTTACACCACTATCTTTTAAATTCAGTGCATGTGCATGTCCTTGGCTTCCGTAACCAAAAATTGCTATTTTTTTATCTTTAATCAGATTTGTATTAGTATCTTTTTCATAGTACATTTTCATAGATATATCCTTTTATTTGAAAGTTTCTGCACCTCTGGTCATTGCAACCGCTCCTGTCCTTGAAACGCTTATAAGCCCAAACTTTTTTAAATTTTTTGACATTTTATCAATTTCTCTTCTTAGAGCTGTAATTTGTATTACACATGATTTGTTTGTCTTATCCAATATTACAGCATTATACTTTTTACAAGCATTTAAGGCCTTGCCTCTCTTATTATTATTGCCAACAAATTTAAATAAAGCCATTTCTTTAAAAATTACTTGTTTATCCTCTCTTTTGAAGTCAGCTACCTTATGAACTGGAACCAATTTTTTTAATTGTAATTTAATTTGATCGATAACTTGGGGTGTTCCTGTAGTAACAATAGTTATTCTTGATATATTCAATTTCGAGTCAATTTCAGCAACAGCTAACGACTCTATATTGTACCCTCTTCCAGAAAATAACCCCACAACTCTTGCTAAAACTCCAGCCTCGTTATCTACCCATACAACGATTATGTGTGTATCTAATTTTTCCTTTTTTCCTGCTACGCTGTAGGCTGATTTAGGTTTGGTCATTAAACTAAAGTTTTACCTTTTCCAGTTATTTTATTCTGCTCTTGATCTTTTGGTCCTAAAAGCATTTGGTTGTGAGGCTTTCCAGATGGTATCATTGGAAAACAATTTTCTTGTTTATCAACTAAACAATCAAATATTACAGGTCTATCAGTATTTATCATCTCGATAATTTTGTCATCCAATTCATCTGGAGTTTTTGCTCTTATTCCAACACATCCATATGCCTCAGCTAATTTAACAAAATCTGGTAATGCGGCAGTGTAGCTTTCTGAGTAATTCTTTTCATGTAATAATTCTTGCCATTGTCTTACCATACCCATGTACTCATTATTTAAAATAAATATCTTGATTGGTAAATTATATTGAACTGCAGTAGACATTTCTTGTATGGTCATTAAAACTGATGCCTCTCCAGCAATATCTACAACTAATTTTTTTGGGTGAGCAATTTGAACACCAACTGCAGCGGGCAAACCATATCCCATTGTTCCTAACCCTCCAGACGTCATCCATCTGTTTGGTTTATCAAATTTATAATGTTGTGCTGCCCACATCTGATGTTGGCCGACTTCAGTCGTAATAAATGTATCTTTATTTTTTGTTAACTCGTAAAGCCTTTGAACAGCATATTGAGGTTTTATAGTCTCATTGCTATTTATATAATCAAGTGATTTCTTTTCTCTCCACTTCTCAATTTGTTCCCACCATTTTGATATTTGTTGTTTATTAGATTTAACAAAATTAGGTTTTGTCTTCTTGATTGTTTTTATTATTGAAGAAATTACACTTTGAACATCTCCCACAATTGGTAAATCAACTTTTACATTTTTATTTATAGATGATGGATCAATATCAATATGAACTTTCTTAGACTTTGGTGAGAATTCATCTATCTTTCCAGTAATTCTATCATCAAATCGAGCACCAATATTAATCATCAAATCACAATCATGCATTGCATTATTAGCTTCGTAAGTACCATGCATTCCTAACATTCCCAAAAAATTATTATCATCACCAGGAAAACAACCTAGGCCTTGTAATGTAGATGTTATTGGAAAACCAGTTGCAGCTACAAGTTCTCTTAATAGCTCGCTAGCTTTAGGTCCAGAGTTTATTACACCTCCACCAGTATAAAAAATTGGTTTTTTCGATTTTGACATCAACTTTACCAATTGATCTATTTCTTTTTGTAAAAAATGATTGTGAACTTTTCCATTTAATTTATTTTTCTTTATAAATTTTGGATAATCCGTTTTTTGAAATTGTATATCCTTTGGAATATCAACAAGAACCGGTCCTGGTCTTCCAGTTGTTGCTACCTCGAATGCTTTGTGAATTATTTTCGATAAATCTCTAATATCTTTAACTAACCAGTTATGCTTTGTACAAGGTCGTGTTATTCCCGTAGTATCACATTCCTGAAATGCATCTGTTCCAATTAAATGAGTTGGAACTTGTCCTGAAATACAAACTAATGGTACAGAGTCCATATAAGCATCTGTTAATGCTGTTACTACGTTTGTTGCACCAGGACCAGATGTAACAAGGACAACGCCAGGTTTACCTGAAGATCTTGCATAACCCTCTGCTGCATGACCAGCTCCTTGTTCGTGACGAACTAGAATATGTTTAATTGATGAATGATTTTTTAATTCATCATAAATTGGTAAAACTGCTCCTCCTGGATAACCAAAAATATACTCAACATTTTGGTCTTCTAAACACTTAAAAACGATTTCAGCTCCTGATAACAATTTTGGCATTCAGTCAATCTAGCTGAAGTCGTGCTAATTGGTCAAGTTTAAGAATGATATTTTTTAAATTTTTTTATGTATGAAGTTAAATCCTTACCTGGAACTTTTTGCCAATCTTGCATTTGTCCTCTTCCCCAAGTGCTTTGTCTTTTTGAGTATTGTCTTGTTTTTATGACTATTTGTTCTTTTGTCGAAGTCAAATCCTGTTTATTTAATAGATATGAGCTGATTTCATTTATTCCAATGACTTTGCTAGAGCTTTTATCTTTATTTAATCTCAATTTTAAAAATTTTTTTACCTCTTTAACAGCTCCATTTTTAATCATTTTATCAACCCTTTTTTCTATCCTTTGAACTAGATCTTCCCTTTTGAAATCGATCAGTATTTTTACTAACTCTTTATCATCAAACTGTGTAGTTGTTTTTTCAAACCATTGGGTCAAAGTTTTTTTGGTAAATTTTTTTACTTCATATGCTCGTATGGATCTTTGGACATCAGTTGGATTTATTTTATTTTTTACATTAGAGTCGATTTTAATTAGTTTTTTATAAAATTTTTCTTGGCCTAAATTAGACTGTAATTTTCTAATTTTATTTCTGAAATTTCTCGGGATTTTGGGTATTTTTACTAATCCACTTGTTATTGATTTAAAATATAATCCTGTTCCACCAACTATAATAGGAATTTTATTTTTTTTTTTTAATTCTTTAATTTTTTTTTGGACTATTTTTAACCATTGCCCTGTTGAAAAATTTTTTTTGACACTTAAAAATCCATACATATGGTGTTTAACTATTTTTAAATCTTTACTTTTTGGTCTATCCGTTAAAATTTTAAGTTCTTTATAAACTTGCATACTGTCGGCATTAATGATTTCTCCATTTATTCTTTTTGCAAGTTGTATAGCAAATTTAGATTTTCCCGATGCAGTAGGACCAAAGATAAGAATTATTTTGGACTGTATGTCCATTTATTATTTTAATTTTATACCAATATAACTTATTTGGTTTTTATTATTATAAATGACTACTAAAATTGTTTTGTTGTTAGAAATTAAAGATGATTTTACTATATTTTGTAAATCTCCAGGTGTTTTAATTTTTTTCTTTTGTGCCTCAACAATTATATTATTTATCGTTAAATTTTTAATAGGACTATCGGCGTCGATGCTTGTAATTACAACTCCTGTAGTATCTTTTGGTAATTTTCTTTTTTCAATATCCTCATCATTTAAAGGCCTTACTTCAATTTTTAAATCCTCAATCACCGTAGTTTTTAAAGTTTTTGGTTTTTTTGGTTTGAAATCACTGGATGTTTCTAATCTTCCTAATTTAATTTTTTTTGAAATCTCTTTTTTATTTCTCCAAATTTTTACCCGCACAGTTTTTCCAACTTCTGTTTGCGCAACAATCATTGGTAACTCTCTCATTTGATTAATCATAGTCCCATCAAATTCTAAAATTATGTCCCCTGCTTTTATTCCACCTTTTTCAGATGGACTACCAGGTGAAACACTTGATACTAAAGCTCCTCTTGGTTTATCTAGCTTCTCTGCATCTGCGATTTCTTTTGTAACATCTTGAATTCTAACTCCTAACCAACCTCTTTTAGTTTCACCATATTTAATCAATTGATCTACAACTTGCTTTGCATTGTTTGATGGTATTGCAAAACCAATTCCTATGGAACCACCTTGACTTAAAATTGCTGTATTCACTCCTACTACATCTCCGTCCATATTAAATAGAGGTCCACCTGAGTTACCTTGGTTTATTGATGCATCAGTTTGAATAAAATCCTCGTATCTTGAAAGTCCAATACTTCTATTTCTTGCAGATATTATTCCAGAAGTAACAGTTCCGCCAAGTCCAAATGGATTTCCAATTGCAATAACCCAATCTCCAATTCTTGCTAAGTCTGAGTCTCCAAATTTAACAGGTTTAAAAGTTTCATCTGACTCTATTTTTAATACTGCTATATCTGATAAAGGATCTGTTCCGATAATTTTTGCTTTATATTCTTTATCTCCATTTACTCTTACTAAAATATCGTCTGCATCTTTAATAACGTGATTATTTGTAACTACAGTCCCATATTTATCTATAATAAACCCGGATCCTAATGCACTTGCTTTTCTTTCTTGTGGTGTACCAAATTCCTTAAACATATCCTCAAAAGGTGATCCTGGTGGAAATTGAAAGTTGGGAAAAGGGTTAGTTTTTGTAACAACAGTTTGAGTTGTAGAGATATTTACAACTGATGGCATTAATTCCTCAGCCAAATCTGCAAACGAGCTCGGCACGTTTGATGAATATGATGCAGTATTTAGGTTAATTAAAAATAATATAATTAGACTTGATTTAAATATTTTGTTCATATTTAACCTTTAGAAACCCATACTATCGCAAAACCAATAAGAGCAAAAATAAAACCTGCCGTTCTTAATTGATTAGATTTAATAGTATCAATCTTCTTTAATATATTTTTCATTTTTGATGGAAATAAGGCATAAAGAATACCTTCAATAAATAGGAACAGACCAAAAGCTATGATCAATTCATTCATTTTAATAATTTTATTGAACTGGTTTTAAATTAACATTTCCAAAGAATTTAAAAAATTCACTATCTGGTGATAATACCAACGAAGTTTCTCCACCAATCAATGCTTTTTCATATGCTTGCATTGCTCGATAGAATGCAAAAAAATCTGGATCTTGGCCAAATGCATCAGCAAAAATTTTATTTCTTGCTCCATCACCTTCACCCTTCATAATTTCAGATTTTTTTTGCGCATCTGCTAAAATTACAGTGACTTCCTTATCTGCAGTGGAAGTAATTGTTATTGCCATTTCTGCACCTTTGGCTCTGAACTCTTTCGCCTCTCTTTCTCTCTCAGTCTGCATTCTTGCAAAAATTGCATCGCTGTTTGCCTGAGGAAGATCAGCTCTTTTAATTCTTACATCAACTATTTTTATACCAAATTTTTCCGCCTCTATATTTACACCCTCTTGAATTAATGCCATTTGTTTTGTTCGATCTTCTGATAATAATGTTTGTAATCTTTGAGTACCTAATACACTTCTTATTCTAGAATTAATAATTGTTGATAATCTTGATCTTGCCACTCTCTCATTTCCAACTGATATATAAAATTTGAGAGGGTCTACGATTTGAAATCTAGCAAACGCATCAACAATTAATCTTTTTTGATCTGAAGCAATTACTTCTTCGGGTGGAGCATCTAAATTTAAAATTCTTTTATCTAAGAAAACTACGTTTTGAATAAAGGGTAGTTTGAAGTTTAATCCAGGTTTTAAAATTATTTTCTTTGGATCACCAAATTGAAGAACAATAGCTTGATTAACTTCTTTAACAATAAATATTGAAAAGAATGCTACAACTGCGATCACTCCAATAATTGGTAATAAAATTTTCTTCATATTAATTTGTTGCCTTTTTTAATTCAGGAAGTGGAAGGTATGGAACAACTCCAGATCCTGCCTCTTTATCAATAATAACTTTGTCAATATCTGCTAAAACTTTTTCCATAGTTTCTAAATACATTCTTTCTTGGGTTACTTTTTTTGCATTTTTATATTCATTAAATATTGCCAAAAATCTGCTTGCCTCACCCTCTGCTTTAGCTACGACCTCTTTTTTATAAGCCTCAGCAGCTTGTAAAATCTTTTGAGCCTCACCCCTAGCCCTTGGAATTACATCATTTGCATATGCTTCAGCTTCATTCTTAGATCTCTCCATATCAGCTCTTGCCGCTTGCACGTCTCTAAATGCATCTATAACTTGATCTGGTGGATCGGCCTTTTGAGTTTGAACTTGTGTAATTTCAATTCCTGAACTGTATTCATCTAATATATTTTGTATGATTTCTTGTGTATCTATCTCAATTTTTGATCTTCCCTCTGTTAAAATTGGTTGAATATCACTTCTTGCAATAACTTCTCTCATTGCTGTTTCAGCTGCTGCTTTAACTGTTCCTTCTGGATCTTGAATTTTAAATAAAAAATTTCCAGCATCTTTAATTACCCAAAAAACTGAAAAATCTATATTTACAATATTTTCATCTCCAGTTAGCATTAAGCTCTCCTCTGGAACATCGGCAACTCCACTTGAACTGAAACCGCTATCTCTTTCTGATCTAAAACCTATATCTATTCTATTTACTTTAGTGACTTTTGGTGTAAGAACGCTCTCTATCGGAAAAGGGATATGGTAATTTAAACCTGGTTGAGTTGTTGATGTAAATTTACCAAATCTTAAAACCACTCCTTGCTCATCTGGTAAAACTCTATAAAGACCGCTTAAAGCCCAAACAATTATAAGAACTATCAAGCCGAATAATATTGGCTTATTCCCGCCTTGAAAGTTACCAGGCATAAATTTTTTAATTTTTTCCTGAGCAGTTCTTATAATTTCATCAATATCTGGAGGCGTTGGTCCTTTTCTTCCCGAGCCATTTCCTCCACCTGGAGGTGAACCCCAAGGACTTCCACCTCTACTTTTGAAATCATTTACCATTGCACTCTATATAGTGTCTTTAATTTGAAAAACAAGATAAGTTACCTATATAAAGTACAATTAACTTAAACTGAGACAATGGAACCTAAAATTAAGCAAAAGAAGTTTGTAAAAAACCCAATAAACGGCACAAAATTCACAATAGCTATATCGAGTGCAAAAGGAGGTGTTGGTAAATCAACTTTTGCAACTAATTTGGCATTAGCCCTTAAAAACATAGGCTGTAAAGTCGGTTTGTTAGATGCTGATATTTATGGACCATCTTTACCTAAATTATTTTCAATAAATGAAAAACCAAAATCAGAAGAGGGTAAATTAATTCCAATTGAAAAATATGATGTGCAATGCATGTCAATTGGGTTCTTGACGGAAGAAGATACACCAATGATTTGGCGAGGTCCTATGGTCACCAGTGCAATTAAAACTTTTACCCAAAAAGTTGACTGGAAAAATCTTGATTTTATTATCGTAGATATGCCACCCGGTACAGGCGATACACAGCTTACTTTTGCACAAGAAATAAAAGTTGATGGAGCAATTATAGTATCAACACCTCAAGAAATAGCTCTTCAAGATGTGATTAGAGGAATAAAAATGTTTGATAAGTTAGGTGTTAATATAATTGGGTTAGTTGATAATATGAGTTATTTTATTGGAGATGATAAAAAAAAATACCCCATCTTTGGGGAGGGTGGTGTGAAAAGAACTGCGGAGGAATTTAGTAAAACTTTTTTAGGTGAAATACCTCTTGATCCAGATGTTGGAAAAAAAGGAGATGGTGGAAAGCCAATAGTTGAAAGTGAACCAGACCATAAAGTATCTAAGATTTATAAAAGTTTCGCAGAAAAAATTAAATCAACCTATCTTTAAGGTTCATAGCCTCCATTAATTCATTCCATTCCCTCTTTGAAAGTCCAGAGTCCTGTAAAGAAACTTTTTTGTTTTGAATTAATTTCTGAATTACAGCTTTACCTTTGGAGGATACTTCAGTACCACCCACCCTGTAATCTATGAAGGCTTCATACGTAATTGGCACCCATCTTTTTAAGGTATCAAGCATAGCATCTGCGTAAGATCTTATTTCGTATTGAGCGTGACTATCTGCCCTTAATCTTAAAAAATTCATTAAATTTAATAAATCTGTTTTCCAGTACCACTGGGTATATGTGTTTAGTGTTAAATTCATTCTTGCAAGTTCTCTAGCAAGACCCGATTTTTTTTCGTCAATAATTGAACCATCATACCTTTGATTCAACATTTTTTCATAATTTTCATAGGTTCTTTCAGCATCAGACTTTAATAAACTTAAAACTTCTTTTGCTTGATCACCATCAATAATATCTCCACGTCCCTGTCTATTATTTTGAGATTGAGCTGCAAGATTTTTATTAGAAGGAAGATAAAATTCTTTATCTAAAATTGAATACCTTGCGGAATACTCATTAACATTTGCTGTTCTATGTCTTATCCATTGTCTAGCTATAAATATAGGAAGCTTAATATGATATTTGATCTCGCACATTTCAAAAGGTGTGCTATGCCAGTGCCTCATTAGGTATTTTATTAAACCTGAATCTGTTGATACTTGCTTAGTACCTTTTCCATATGAAACTCTTGCTGCTTGAACAATAGACGTATCATCACCCATATAATCAATCACTCTTATAAAACCGTGATCTAATATAGGTATTGCCTCAAAAAGTATTTGTTCTAGTTTTGGTACTGTAACTCTTTTTGTTGTATTTGACTGAGATTGTTGAGATTCTATTTCTTGTTTTTGTTCTTTTGTAAGTTTCATGAATAATTTATTGAATCTTTAGATTAAGGTTTTATATTATAAATGTTGGATTTCCAACTACGACGATAAACGAATTTCGTAATAAACATTGCGGACGTGGGGGCAGTACCCACCACCTCCACCATTTACAACTTATGGGGGTGAACTAGGATCGACGGATGTGTAAAAGTCTTTCTTTCGTTCGGGATTGTTCCACCGTGACGGGCTACTTTATAATTGCAAATGATAAATTTGCTCTTGCTGCTTAATTAATTTATTAATTAAGTAACGGGGTTTGGGGCACCTGGCAACAGAACGCCCCTTCCTACTTTACAATTAGTTTTAATTATCGACTTAAATTCAAAAATACAACCTAACTTGGCGTTATGGTGTCGTTCTATCTTCTTCTTTGAAAAAAAACTTAATTAATTTTGCTATAACTATATTCTGGTGGATTTTTAAATTTATAAGGTCCAGTGTTCCACTTTTTCTTTATTATTCTATTTTTAAAATTATTTAAAATAAATTTTCCCTCAGCCCTGTAAGTGAAATGAAAACCTGCAACTTTTTCTGATTTAAATAAACCGTTCTCCCATTCAATATTAAAAACTTTACTTTCTAAATTTTCTTTAGTGAGGCCAGTTAATTCAATTTTATCAACGTAGCTATGCTCAAATTTAGTCATAATAACTGTTTTATCGTTGTCCCAGAACTCTTTCCAATAAGATTCGAAATCATATTTTTTGCTTAATAAATTATTGGAAGTTGTAGACCTACTTTGAAAAAAATGATCTCTAACAAGTTGAGATTTAACCCTTGCATGTCCATCATTCTCGACTATTGCTCCTACGGCGTTTGCGGTTATACCTACTACTCGCCAACTCCAAGGTTCCCAACCTGTAATAGAAGTTAAAAGATTTTTCTTTTTTTGGTAATCAAAAGAGGAATCAAAAACTTTAATATAAAATTCATACATCTCATTTTTAAGTTTCTCGCTTGGTTCAATTCCTTTGGACATCTTATGATTTTTTAAAATTTAACTCTGCACCCTCAAGATAATAACATCTCCATCCAAAATTCAACGCCTTTATCCTATCGTTTTTTGATAACCATATTCTTGGGTATTCTCCTTTATAATCTTTGATAACTTTATCTACTTTCCAACCATTATATACATATCTATATAAATCATTCTTATCTGAACATTCTACCCAAGCAGGATCTTCTGGTGCAAAAACTCCAATCAAGGTAATTAAAGAAATAATTGATAAGAAAAAATATTTCAGAATTCTTCTCATGCTAACATTTTAATTCTAATTTATGACTTTCTTTTGACGTCCTAGTGGCGTTATCTAATTACTAAATCTTACTTTTAGGTTCAAATTATTAGCGTAAAATGGTACAAAGTTAAGGGCACCTGGCAACAGAACGCCCCTTAAAATCCTAAATCTTCAATAAATTTTTTTTCGATTTTTGGATTATTGGCGTCTAGGTGGTGTTATTTAAGTAAAAAATTTATCAAAATCTAAATTTTAAATTTGTCCTTAAAATAAATAATTATAAAAAGTAAATATGGAGCAGAAAATTCAAACATTATTCTTAGTGACGCTGAACTTACCATAAACTCCATATCTTGATGTGCACAAAGATAAATAAAAAAAATTGATGATACAGTCAAAAACAAATAAGCATAAATAAATGCAGCTTTTTTCCTAAGACGTTTATCAAATGCAATTAATATTGCAAAAAATATGCTAATTATAATATGAGGAAACTTTAAAGTTGAGAATAATAAATATTTTGAAATTATTAATATGTTTACAATTTTAAGATTTTCCAAGAATATTTGTGGAATATTTAAAAAATCAAAATCTTGTGACAAATCAAAGTCAAGTCCATTGAATTTAAATGAAGCAAAACGAAATAATATTATTAATATCAAAATGCAAAATAAATAAAGCTTTGTTTTTATATTTTCTTTGAGAAAAAATAGTAGAATAATTAATATTATTAAACTAAGAATTATGCCTTCATTTTTTGTCCAAATTATTAAATTCAAAAAAGAAAAAATAAATATTAAATTGAATTTTATATTTTTATTTTCGACAATTGAATCAAAAAGAAATTTCGATGAAATTAGAAGAAATGAAAAAACTAGTATTTCTTGTGTTCCTCTAAAGTGCCAATAATCATATGTTGTGAGCAGTAATAATAAAAATGATATGACTTTAATATTCTTTTCTAACTTGCAAAGAGTTAGTAAATTTAATAAGGCAAAAGTATACAGGGCTAAAAAAAACATTCTTCCAAAATATTCATAGCTAAAAGTAGAAATTTTCCAAAAGAAAGCCCACAATGCAGAACCTAAATATGAATAATGAGAATAAGGAGTTTTAATAAGATCTGAGATATTACCATCGTTAAAAAAAATAATTGCTTTAGGCAACCATAGTTTTTGTCCATCCCAATAAAGTGTCAAATTATTTGACAAATTGATTGAGAGGGTAAATAA
>CACCHS010000011.1 GCA_902545825.1 uncultured Pelagibacteraceae bacterium | reverse complement strand
AATACCAGAGTTTATTGGAAGACTTCCTATAATAGCAACACTTGAGGATTTAGACGAAAAATCGTTAATAAAAATTTTAACAGAACCAAAAAACTCTTTAATCAAACAATACCAGGAATTATTTAAGCTTGAAGGAGCTAAACTTAACTTTAAAGACAGTGCAGTACGTGAAATTGCACTCAAAGCAATCTCCAAAAAAACTGGTGCAAGAGGATTGCGATCAATTCTTGAAAATATTTTGTTAAAAACTATGTTTGATTTACCAAGTCTAGAAAATGTAGATGAAGTTATAGTGGATTCAGGTGCGGCCAAAGGTTCATCACAACCAATTATAGTACATTCAAAAAATTCACAATCTAAAAGCAAAACTAGCAAAACATCAGCGGCATAAATACATCGCGGCATAAATAGACGTTAATAATTGATAATTTTCTATTGCAATATCTTTTTTTATCTCCATATTTGACTTATGAACATCAAAGTTAATCTACCGTTATTACCATTAAGAGATATAGTAGTATTTCCTAGTATGGTAATCCCTTTGTTTGTTGGAAGAGATAAATCTATAACCGCATTAAACGAGGTTATGAAAAATGAAAAAAAAATAGTTTTAGTTACTCAAAAAAATTCTGAAGTAGACGATCCTAAAAAAACTGATGTTTTTGCTTATGGATGTGAGAGTAATATTTTACAATTACTAAAATTACCGGACGGAACTGTGAAGGTATTAGTTGAAGGAACAAAAAGAGTAAAAATTATTGATTTTAAAGATGATAATAAATTTATAACTTGCACTTATGAATATCTGAACGATCAATTCGATAAGAATGAGGATCTTATGCCTTTAGCTACTACAGCAGTCAGAAGATTAGACAAGTTAAATACAATAAATAAAAAAATTTCTAGTGAAACAATAAATAGTATTAAAGATTTAAAGGATCCATCAGCTATAGCTGATAATATTGCATCTCATTTAAGTACCACAATTTCAGAAAAACAACATATTTTTGAGACAAGTGATGTAAAGAAAAGACTTAATGCGGTGATTAAAATTATGGAAAATGAAACCAGCATCATAGGTGTAGAGAAAAGAATTAGAGGAAGAGTTAAAACTCAAATGGAAAAAACACAAAGAGAATATTATTTAAATGAGCAATTAAAAGCTATCCAGAAAGAATTAGGAGAAATTGAAGATGGAAAAGACGAAACATCGAATTTAAATAAAGCAATACTAAAAGCAAAAATGCCAAAAGAAGTTCAAAAAAAATGTATGGCTGAATTAAAAAAATTAAGAAATATGAGCCCTATGTCTGCAGAGGCTACAGTAGTAAGAAATTACTTAGATTGGATGATAGACATACCTTGGTTTAAAAAAGATAAAGTAGATATTGATTTAAACAAAGCTCTTAAAATTTTAGATGAAGACCATTTTGGATTAGAGAAAGTTAAAGAGAGAATAATTGAATTCTTGGCCGTGCAAAAAAGAATGGAAAAAATTAAAGGTCCAATCTTATGTTTGGTAGGCCCACCTGGTGTTGGAAAGACATCTTTGGGTAAATCAATTGCTAAAGCTACCAATAGACAATTCGTTAGAATGTCATTAGGAGGCGTAAGAGACGAAGCTGAAGTCCGTGGACATAGAAGAACCTACATTGGTTCATTACCAGGTAAGATTATTCAAATGATGAAAAAAGCAGGAACTAAAAACCCACTTTTTTTATTGGATGAAATTGACAAAATCGGAAATGATTACAGAGGTGATCCATCTTCTGCATTATTAGAGGCTCTTGATCCTGAACAAAATACAACATTTAATGATCATTATCTGGAAGTTGATTACGATTTATCTGACGTTATGTTTGTTACTACAGCTAACACACTAAATATTTTACCACCACTTCTTGATAGAATGGAAGTGATAAGAATTCCTGGCTATACCGAGGATGAGAAAATAAATATTGCAAATAAATTTTTATTGCCAAAGGCTTTAAAAGAAAATGGTGTAAAAGACGGTGAAATGGATTTACAGGAGGGAACTTTCAAAGAAATTATTAGAAACTACACTAGAGAGTCTGGGGTAAGAAATCTTGAGAGAGAAATTTCTAAAATAACCCGAAAGGTTGTAAAAAAAGTTGTGAATTCAGAAGAAACAAAAGTAAAAGTTGAACCTAAAAATATTAATGATTTTCTTGGTGTAAAAAAATTCAAGTTTGGTGAGTTGGAAAATGAGGATAAAGTTGGTATCGTAACAGGACTTGCATGGACAGAGTTTGGCGGGGAAATTCTTAAGATTGAAACGGTAAATATGCCAGGAAAAGGTCGTATGCAAATAACAGGAAAACTTGGCGATGTTATGCAAGAGTCTGTGAAAGCTGCAAAATCTTATGTAAGGTCTAAAAGTTTAGACTTTGGTATTATACCTCCGATTTTTGAAAAAAAGGATTTTCATATTCACGTACCTGAAGGGGCAACACCAAAAGATGGACCTTCTGCAGGAGTGGGTATGGTTACATCAATTGTTTCATCAATAACAAAAATACCTGTAAGAAGAGATATAGCAATGACCGGAGAAGTAACAATAACTGGACAAGTTCTTCCTATAGGTGGTTTAAAAGAAAAATTATTAGCAGCTCATAGAGCAGGTATTAAAGAAGTTTTAATCCCAAAAGATAATGAGAAAGATTTAACAGACATTCCCGAGAAAGTAAAAAAAGATATCAAGTTAACTACTGTTGAAATGGTTGATGATGTTTTAAAAATAGCTCTTACAAAAGAGTTAAAAAAAATTGATTGGGTTGAAGTAGAAAAAATTTCTGACGGAAAAAAAGACGATAAATCTCAAGCCAGTATTCAATAATTTATAATTTACTTTGAACGAACGTTGATGTATTAGTACCAAATATTTTGGGCGGTTAGCTCAGTTGGTAGAGCATCTCGTTTACACCGAGGGGGTCAAAGGTTCGAGTCCTTTACTGCCCACCAAAATGGGGGTGTAGCTCAGTTTGGTTAGAGCGATCGCCTGTCACGCGATAGGTCGCGGGTTCGAGTCCCGTCACTCCCGCCATTAAATTGATAACGATTCTCATTCAATGAATCGTTCAATAAATTAGGGCTAAAAAACGTGACCAAATTTCACTATTATTATTGTTAAAAATACCTATAAAAAATTAACTTTAATTAAATTGATTAAATAATAGAACTTTAAATAGTCAAAAAAACAAATATAATATGAATCTTATCAGATTTTTCGTATTCTAAAATTTTAATTAAAATATTATGCTCGTAGAATTTTTAAAGGATTATTTGCCCATCATATTGTTTTTAGTAATTGCACTAATTCTAAGTGCGGGTTTTATTTTAATTAATTTTTTACTATCACCCAATAACCCTGATCCAGAGAAATTGTCCGCTTATGAGTGTGGGTTCGAACCATTCAATGACTCAAGAATGGAATTTGACGTAAGATTTTATCTTGTTGCAATACTCTTTATTATATTTGACTTAGAAATAGCATTTCTTTTTCCTTGGGCAATTTCCCTCGGAGCAATTGGAGTATTTGGTTTTGTTTCTATGATGATATTTTTATTTATACTAACTATAGGTTTTATTTATGAGTGGAAAAAAGGAGCATTAGATTGGGAGTAATATGAATATAATCGATAGAGAAAAACAAATTCCTGATGAATTTAAAACACTAGCTAAAGATTTCGCAGATAAAGGTTTTATAACAACTTCTATGGATAATTTAGTAAACTGGGCAAGAACAGGATCACTTCATTGGATGACTTTTGGATTGGCTTGTTGTGCAGTTGAAATGATGCAAACATCTATGCCTAGATATGATTTAGAAAGATTTGGGGCCGCGCCTAGAGCCTCACCAAGACAATCAGATGTTATGATTGTTGCTGGAACGCTTACAAATAAAATGGCCCCAGCGCTTAGAAAAGTCTATGACCAGATGCCAGAACCAAGATATGTTATATCAATGGGTAGTTGTGCAAATGGAGGTGGATATTATCATTATTCATATTCAGTTGTCAGAGGATGTGACAGGATAGTGCCAGTTGATGTTTATGTTCCAGGCTGTCCACCTTCTGCAGAAGCTCTGCTATATGGAATTATGCAATTACAAAAAAAAATACGGAACCACGGATCAATCGAAAGATAACTATGGAAAACTTAATTAATTTAGAAAAAAAAATAAACTCCGAGCTAACTACAAAAATAAATTCTTCAAGAGTCAAACATAATCAAATTTATTTATCGATTGATAGCAACGATATAATTGATGTTATACTTTTTATGAAAACTAATGAATATACAAAATTCAGGCAACTAATTGATATAACTGCTGTTGACTATCCTGAAAAAGAGCAAAGATTTAGAATTGTTTATTTATTACTAAGCCATGAATTTAATACACGAGTACTTATTGAATTTGATATTTCTGAGGGAGAAAAAGTTCCATCTTTAACTAAAATATTTCCTTCCGCCAACTGGATGGAAAGAGAAGTTTTCGATATGTATGGAATAGATTTCAAAGATCATCCAGATTTAAGGAGAATTTTAACTGACTATGGTTTTGAGGGATATCCTTTGAGAAAAGATTTCCCAATAACTGGACATAATGAAGTTAGATACAGCGAAGAGACAAAAAAAGTAATTTATGAACCAGTAAAACTTGAACAAAATTATAGGAATTTTGATTATGAAAGTCCCTGGGAAGGAACTAAATATATTAAAAACCAAGAAAAAGAATAATGGCAAAACAAACTAAAACTTTAAATTTGAATTTTGGCCCTCAACATCCTGCAGCACATGGTGTTTTGAGATTAATTTTAGAATTAGATGGAGAAGTGGTTGAAAAAGCTGATCCTCATATAGGATTGCTCCACAGAGGAACAGAGAAGTTAATAGAGAATAAAACTTATGCTCAAGCAGTCCCTTACTTTGATAGGTTAGATTATGTGGCACCTATGAATCAAGAACATGCATTTGCTCTAGCTATTGAAAAGATTTTGAAAATTGAAGTTCCAATTCGAGCTCAATTTATAAGAGTGATGTTTTGTGAAATTGGTAGAATTCTCAGTCATATATTAAATATAACAACACAAGCATTAGATGTTGGAGCACTTACACCATCTTTGTGGGGATTTGAGGAAAGAGAAACTTTAATGACATTTTATGAAAGAGTTTCTGGATCAAGATTACATGCAAATTATTTTAGAGCCGGTGGGGTTCATCAGGATATGCCTAGAGGACTAGACGCAGATATTTTCGATTTTACAAAAAAATTTCCTAAAATTATTGATGATTTAGAAAGTCTACTTACAGAAAATAGAATTTTTAAACAAAGAAACGTTGATATTGGTGTTGTATCAAAACAGGATGCATTAGATTATTCTTTTTCTGGTGTTATGTTACGTGGATCAAATGTGCCTTGGGATTTGAGAAAGTCACAACCTTATGATTGTTATGATCAAATGGATTTTAAAATTCCTGTAGGTAAAAATGGTGATTGTTACGATCGTTATCTTTGTAGAGTTGAGGAAATGAGAGAAAGCGTAAAAATAATCAATCAATGCTTACAAAAAATGCCCAAGGGCCCCATTAAATCAACAGATGGCAAAATTTCTCCACCTCCAAAAAAAGAGTTAAAAGAATCGATGGAAGCATTAATACATCATTTTAAACTTTTTACTGAGGGTTATAGAGTTGAAAAAGATGAAATTTATACAGCTGTTGAGGCACCAAAGGGTGAATTTGGTGTCTATTTAATTTCAGATGGCTCTAGTAAGCCTTATAAATGCAAAATAAGAGCTCCAGGATTTTCACACCTTCAAGCAATGGATTACTTAATAAAGGGACACATGCTCGCAGACGTACCAGCAGTTTTAGGATCATTAGATATAGTTTTTGGGGAGATTGATAGATGAGTTTAAAAAAAATTTCAAAAGACCAGCCAGAAAAATTTGAGTTTAATGATAGAAATATCGAGCTAGCAAAAAAAATGATTAAGAATTATCCTGAAGGTAAACAACAGAGTGCTGTTATGTCATTACTTTATATAGCTCAAAGACAAAATAATAACTGGATCCCATTAGCTGCAATGAAGTACATAGCAAAGTTTTTGAGTATGCCATATATAAAAGTTTATGAAGTTGCTACATTTTACTCAATGTATAACTTGACACCAGTAGGTAAATTTTTTTATCAGGTTTGCACAACAACACCATGTATGCTCAGGGGTGCATATAAATTGGTGGATGTATGTAAAAAAAAAATTTCAAATAAAGAAAACGAAATATCAAGTGATGGAAATTTCTCATGGATGGAAGTGGAATGTCTAGGTGCTTGCATAAATGCTCCAATGATTCAAATTAATGATGAGTATTATGAAGATTTGGATGAAAAAAAACTAGAAAACATTATCGAACAAACGATGAAAGGAAAAACACCAAAACCAGGATCTTATAGAGGAAGAGTTAATTCAGAACCTGAAAATAATAGAACAACTTTGGTAGGTATTAAAAATGCTTGAGGATAAGGATCGGATATTTCAAAATTTATATAATGACTTAGGAGAGGACGTGGAGTCATCTAGGAAAAGAGGAGATTGGAAAAATACTAACGAAATTATTTTAAAAGGGAGAGATTGGATAATCAACGAAATAAAATCATCTGAATTAAGAGGTAGAGGTGGAGCAGGTTTTCCAACAGGACTAAAATGGTCTTTTGCTCCAAAAGAAGTTGGTTCAAGACCGCATTATTTAGTAATCAATGCAGATGAATCCGAGCCAGGGACTTGCAAAGATAGAGACATATTAAGATTTGAACCTCATAAACTTATAGAGGGGTGTTTAATTGCTGCTTATACAGTAAATGCACATGTTTGTTATATTTATATCAGAGGAGAATACTATAACGAGGGACAAAAACTGCAGAAAGCAATCGATGAGGCATATTCACAAAAATTGATTGGCAAGAATGCCTCAAATACAGGTTGGGATTTTGATATTTATATACATTATGGAGCAGGAGCATATATATGTGGTGAGGAAACGGCTCTGCTTGAAAGTTTAGAAGGTAAAAAAGGTCAACCAAGACTTAAACCTCCTTTCCCAGCACTAATTGGACTTTATGGATGCCCAACAATTATAAATAATGTCGAGACGATCGCTGTAGTCCCAACAATATTAAAAAGAGGTGCAAAATGGTTTTCAAGTTTAGGTAAACCAAAAAATACTGGTACTAAAATTTTCTGTATTTCTGGCAATGTGAATAGACCTTGCAACGTAGAAGAGGAAATGGGTATCCCATTGAAAGAACTAATAGAAAAACATGCCGGTGGTGTTATTGGTGGTTGGGAAAATCTTAAAGCTATAATACCTGGTGGTTCCTCAATGCCTATGCTTCCAAAAGAAGTTTGTGAGACTATTAAAATGGATTTTGATTCTTTAGTTGAACAAAAAAGTGGCCTAGGAACAGCTGGAATTGTTGTTATCAATAAAGACCAAGACATTATTCAATGTATGGCTAGGATCGCAAGATTTTATAAACATGAAAGTTGTGGACAATGTACTCCATGCAGAGAGGGGTCTGGCTGGATGTGGAGAATGCTTGAGAGAATGGCAAAAGGTGAAGCCTCAAGAGAGGAAGTTGATATGCTTATGGACGTTACAAAACAAATTGAAGGACATACAATTTGTGCTTTTGGAGAGGGCTCATCATGGCCTGTTCAAGGATTATTAAGACATTTCAAAAAAGAAATTGTAAAAAGAAATAATTTTAATCCACTTGTAACTAAAGATAATAAAATTCCTTACCTTGTGGACCAACATTTATTAGAGAATGACAATGCTGAAATTAAAAGTTAATGACAAAGATATCGAGATAGAGGAAGGTTTAACTGTTTTACAGGCATGTGAACAAGCTGGCGTTGAAATACCAAGATTCTGTTATCATGAAAAACTATCAATAGCAGGTAATTGTCGGATGTGTTTAGTAGAGATGGAAAAATCACCCAAACCGATTGCTTCTTGTGCGATGCCCGCTGCAGAGGGAATGAATATTAAAACGAATACACCTCTAGTGGAAAAAGCAAGAAAAGGTGTAATGGAGTTCTTGTTAGCAAACCATCCATTAGATTGTCCGGTGTGTGATCAGGGTGGGGAGTGTGATCTACAAGATCAGTCAATGTATTATGGAATTGATAAGTCAAGATTCAAAGAAAACAAAAGATTTGTTCCAGAGAAATATATGGGTCCACTTATTAAAACACAAATGACTAGATGTATTCATTGCACAAGATGTGTAAGGTTTGCTACAGAAGTAGCTGGCATACCTGAACTTGGAGCAATAGGGAGAGGCGAAGATATGCAAATAACCACTTATCTTGAAAAAGCGATGGAATCTGAATTATCTGGAAATGTAATTGATCTTTGTCCAGTTGGAGCACTAACATCTAAACCTTACGTATTTGAGGCTAGACCTTGGGAGTTAAAAAAAACTGAAACAATAGATGTTATGGATGCAGTAGGATCAAACATTAGAGTAGATACTTATGGATGGGAAGTAAAAAGGGTTTTACCTAGAATAAATGAAGAAATAAATGAAGAATGGATTTCTGATAAAACACGTTATGCATGCGATGGTTTAAAAAGTCAAAGATTAGATTACCCTTTAAAAAAGATTAATAACGAATTTAAAAAAATTTCTTGGAAAGAAGCATATGAAACTATCACAGAAAAAATTAAAATTACTTCATCTAATAAAATAGCAGGATTTATTGGAGATTTAACCAATATGGAAACAATGTTTGTGACAAAAGAGTTTTTTGAAAAAACAATTAAATCAAAAAATTTAGAAGCAAGAGATGAAGATACTTATATTAATACTGAAGATAGGACTAATTATTTATTTAATAGTCAAATTAACGGTATAGAGGAAGCAGATTTTATTCTATTGATTGGTGCTAATCCAAGACTTGAAGCAACAATGTTAAATGCAAGAATTAGAAAAAATTATGTAGCAAACAAAACAGAAATCTATTCAATTGGAGATGTTGGAGATCAAACATATCCATATAAAAAACTTTCAGCAGAAACAAAAATTATTAAAGAAATATATGAAAATAAATCAGAAATAAGTAAGAAAATTTTAGATTCCAAAAAACCTTTGGTGATAATTGGAAACTCAGCTTTAAATTCAAAATCAGGAAAATTTATATTTGAAAATATTAAAAAATTTTTGGTTGATAATAAAAAAATCACTGATGAATGGAATCCACTTAATATACTTCCAGTTAATGCATCATCTGTAGGAAGTTACGATCTAAATTTAGTCAATAATGAAGAAAACCAAACATTAAAAAAATTACAAGAAAATGATTTTGAAATAGTATTTTTGATTGGTCAAGATAACCTTGAATTTGAAAAAAAAGATGAATTTATAGTTTACATTGGAAGTCATGGAGATAATGGTGCTGAAATTGCAGATGTAATTCTTCCAGGTGCTACTTATACAGAACAAGATGGATTTTTTACAAATTTGGAGGGAAAATTACAAAAAGCTTATAGAGCATCATTTCCGCCAGGCGAAGCAAAAGAAGATTATAAAATTTTAAATGAGTTATCTGAACTTTTGAAAAGAAAAAAACTGTTTCAAAATAAAGATGAACTTACTGATAGTCTTCTTAATTATTTAGATTTAAATCAAAAGAAAAAACAATCCAAAAACTTATCCTTTGTAGATTATATAGATGAAAAAATAACAATTAATCCAGTAGATTACTATTACTCAAATGTTATAGCTAGGGCGTCAAAAACAATGTCTGAGTGTCGAAATATTAAAACTGATCTAAAAAAAACAGGCACAGAAGGATAGATGCAAGATTATTTTATAATTCTAGCCTCTGAAATTTATAAAATTTTATTTTTATTGATTCCAGTTCTAGTTACTGTAGCAATGATTGTTTGGCTAGACAGAAGAGTGTGGGCATTTGTTCAAAAAAGAAGAGGTCCTAATGTAGTTGGGCCATTTGGACTACTACAATCACTAGCAGATGCTCTTAAATATATATTTAAGGAAATAATAATACCTGCAAGCTCAAATAAAGTAATCTTCATATTAGCGCCAATTGTAACAATGACATTGGCACTTATAGCTTGGGCAGTAATACCTTTTAGTGAGGAATTTGTTTTAGCCGACATTAATGTAGGAATATTATATATCTTTGCTGTTTCCTCACTTGGTGTTTATGGAATAATTATGGGAGGTTGGGCTTCAAATTCAAAGTATCCTTTTTTAGGCTCAATAAGATCAGCAGCTCAGATGGTATCTTATGAGGTATCGATCGGTGTTATAATAATTAATGTATTATTATGTGTTGGGTCTTTAAATTTAAGCGACATTGTTTTAGCTCAAGAAAAGATTTGGTTTGTCATACCTTTATTTCCAATGTTTGTGATTTTTTTTATATCAGCACTTGCAGAGACAAATAGACCACCATTTGATTTACCTGAGGCTGAGGCGGAACTTGTAGCAGGTTATCAAACAGAATACTCCGGAATGATGTATGCAATGTTTTGGTTAGGTGAATATGCAAATATACTTTTAATGTGTGCATTAGGTTCTATATTATTTTTGGGTGGATGGTTATCTCCAATAAATATGTACCCATTTGATATTGTGCCCAGTCCTTTATGGTTAATTCTCAAAATTCTCTTTTTATTTATATTATTTGCACTAGTTAAAGCTATCGTACCAAGATATAGATATGATCAATTAATGAAGCTAGGTTGGAAAATATTCCTTCCATTTTCTTTAATTTGGGTGGTTTTAACTGCAGGGTATTTAATGTATTTTGATTTATTACCGACGGTTTAATTATGAAATTACGAAGAATATTTAAAACAGTATTTATGGTAGACTTCATCACTGGTCTATCAATGGCTGTTAAAGAATTATTTAAAGAAAAAAAAACAATTAATTACCCTTTTGAAAAAGGAAAAATCAGCCCAAGGTTTCGGGGGGAGCATGCTTTAAGAAGGTATCCTAATGGTGAGGAAAGATGTATTGCTTGCAAATTATGCGAAGCAGTTTGCCCAGCTCAAGCCATAACTATCGAATCAACTGAAAGAGCTGACGGCAGTAGAAAAACTACCAGGTATGATATTGATATGTTAAAATGTATTTATTGCGGTTTATGTGAAGAGTCGTGTCCTGTAGATGCAATTGTTCAAGGACCAAATTTTGAATTTGCTACAGAAACAAGAGAGGAACTATACTATAATAAGGAAAAATTGTTAGAAAACGGAGATCGTTGGGAGAGTGTATTAGCGGCAAACATTAAAGCTGATAAACCCTATAGATAATGATAGCTCACGCAATTTTTTTTTATGTATTTTCTTTTATAACCGTTATCTCAGCAGTAATGGTAACTGTCTCAAAAAACACAGTTCACTCAGTTTTTTTTTTAATTTTAGATTTTATTAGCATTTCATGTTTATTTATTATGATCGGTGCAGAGTTTTTGGGAATGATTATGCTTATTGTATATGTTGGTGCTGTTGCAGTGCTATTTTTATTTGTTGTTATGATGTTAAATGTAGCACATCAAAAAAATACATTTTTTAAATCAACTCATGGATCAAGACACATACCTATTGGACTACTAGTAAGTTTAATTATTTTTTTTGAACTAGTAATAGTAGTTGGTGGCTGGAAATATAAGCCTGATTTAATAAATAGTATTTCTTTAGAAATAAGCGAGGTCTCAAACACTCACTCAATAGGATATGTTCTATATACAGATTATATACATTTATTTCAGCTCTCTGGTATGATTCTGTTAGTTGCCATGATTGGAGCAATTATTTTGACTTATAGAAAAAGAGAAGGTTTAAAAAGGCAAAGTTATTTTAGTCAAATTTCAAGAGAAAAAGATGATGGTGTAGATCTAGTAGATGTTGAGAAAAACAAAGGAGTAAAAATTGATGTTTGAAATTGGTCTTGGTCATTATTTAACACTCGGAGCAGTTATATTTACTATCGGAGTAGTTGGAATTTTTTTAAATAGAAAAAATATTATTGTGATTTTAATGAGTATTGAACTAATTTTGTTATCAGTAAATATAAATCTTGTTTCATTCTCAATTTTTATTAATGATTTGAGTGGTCAGATATTTACATTATTTATCCTAACTGTTGCAGCAGCAGAAGCAGCAATAGGTCTTGCAATTATAGTTGTATATTACAGAAACGCTGGAACTATTCGTGTAGAGGAAATAGATAAATTAAAAGGTTAAAATGGAATACCTAATATTATTTTTACCATTGATAGGTGCAATCATATCTGGTTTTTTTGGAAATAAGATTGGAGATAGATTTTCAGAAATATTAACTTGCTTATTTACAACAACAGCAGCGATTTTATCTATTATTATTTTCTATAAGGTTATCTTAGATGGGTATGAAAATAATATAGTATTATTTAAATGGATTTACTCTGGTACTCTAGATGTAAATTGGTCGATAAAAATTGATGCTTTGTCATCAGTAATGCTGGTGGTTGTTACATTTGTATCATCATTAGTTCATATTTATTCCATTGGTTATATGTCTCATGACCCAAATAAACCAAGGTTTATGTGTTATTTATCCTTATTTACATTTTCAATGTTAGCGCTGGTAACTGCAGATAATTTTTTACAATTATTTTTTGGTTGGGAAGGAGTAGGTTTATGTTCTTATTTGCTGATTGGATTTTGGTTCAAAAAAGAAACTGCAAATAATGCAGCAATAAAAGCCTTTTTAGTAAATAGGGTGGGTGATTTTGGTTTAGCATTAGGTGTTTTCTTAATCTTTTACTATTTTGGAACTGTAAATTTTGATGTTGTATTTGAACAAATTCCTCAAATTGACAAAACAAGTATTAATTTTTTAGGAGTAAATTTTAATGCAGTGGATTTAATTTGTTTGTTACTTTTCATTGGAGCAATGGGAAAATCTGCCCAAATTTTCTTACATACTTGGTTACCCGATGCTATGGAAGGACCGACACCCGTATCTGCACTTATACATGCAGCCACAATGGTAACAGCTGGTGTTTTTTTAGTTGTTAGATGTTCACCAATTTATGAATATTCAGAATTAATTTTGGCATTTATAACCATAATCGGTATGACAACCGCAATTTTTGCTGCAAGCATTGCTTTAGTTCAAGATGATATTAAAAAAATAATTGCCTATTCGACCTGTAGTCAATTAGGTTATATGTTCTTTGCTGCTGGTGTTGGTGCATATAATGTTGCTATGTTTCACCTATTTACACATGCTTTTTTTAAAGCTTTATTATTTCTAGGATCAGGTTCAGTTATTCATTCTTTTAAAGATGAACAAAATATAAACTTAATGGGAGGTGTCTGGAAAAAGCTACCTGTAACATATTCTTTAATGATCGTTGGCACATTAGCATTAACAGGATTTCCTTTTTTATCAGGATTTTATTCAAAAGATGCAATTATTGAGTTTGCTTACTTAAGTGGGAGTAATGTTGGATATTATGCAGCATCAATTGGAATACTTACAGCTTTATTAACATCTATTTACTCTTGGCGGTTGATATTTAAAACATTTCACGGAACTTATGAAAATAAAGATATAAAAATAGATGAGATGCATGAATCGCCTTTAGTGATGATTGTGCCTTTATTTATTTTAGCTTTAGGTGCAATTGGTTCAGGTTACTTATTCAAAGAGCTTTTTATAGGTTATAATAGTTCAGCTAATTTTTGGGGAAACTCTATATTTTTTTTAGAGCCCTTAAGTCAAAATCATCCACCCAAATGGTTCATTTTGCTTACACCAATATTAGTTGTTTTAACAATTCCGTTTTCATATATTTTATTTGTTAAAAATAAAGATTTACTAATAAATTTCGTTTCAACGAACCGGCCACTCTACCAATTTCTAAAAAACAAATGGTACTTTGATGAGTTATATGATTTTTTATTTGTAAGATTTTTTAAATTTATTGGAAAATTCTTTTGGAAAAAAATTGATGGAGCTGTAATAGATAAATTTGGACCTGATGGTATTTCAAATGTAATAAAATTTTTATCAAATAAAGCTGTCAAATTTCAAACCGGTTATGTATATCAATACGCTTTTGTAATGCTAATAGGTTTTTCAATTTTATTAACAATTTTAATTGTAAAATAATGAATATACCGATTTTATCGTCTTTAATATTTCTACCTACAATTGGAGCAATATTTATCTTTTTTTCTAGATCTAAAAATGAAAAATATAATAGTAGCAAATATGTTGCATTATTTATAACTATAGCAAATTTTTTTCTCTCTATATATTTGTGGTTAATTTTTGATCAATCAACATCAGATTTTCAATTTGTAGAAACTAGAGAATGGATCCCTGGTTTTATAAATTACAAAGTAGGTGTTGATGGTATTTCTATTTTATTTATTATTTTAACAACATTTATAACACCTATATGCGTTCTATCAGTCAATAAAACAATTAAGTCACGTCTAAAAGATTTTTTAATATCAATTTTACTTCTTGAAACTTTAATGATCGGAGTTTTTTGCTCTCTTGACCTAGTAATTTTTTACTTATTTTTTGAAGGCGGCTTAATACCAATGTTTCTCATAATAGGAATTTGGGGCGGTGAGAGAAGAGTGTATTCTGCTTTTAAGTTTTTTTTGTTTACACTTTTAGGATCTGTTTTGATGTTAGTAGCAATAATATCTATTTATTGGCTAACAGGCACAACAGATGTTGAGAAACTTTATGAAATTGGTATTGATGCAAAATACCAAAATTTATTATGGCTTGCATTTTTTAGTTCATTTGCTGTTAAAACTCCTATGTGGCCTGTGCACACATGGTTACCCGATGCCCATGTTGAAGCACCTACAGCTGGGTCTGTTATATTAGCAGCAATTCTTCTTAAAATGGCAGGTTATGGATTTATAAGATTTTCAATTGGATTATTTCCAATTGGGTCAGAATATTTTGTACCATTAGTATTTATCTTAAGTTTGATAGCTATAATTTATACATCATTGGTAGCTCTAATGCAGGAAGATATGAAAAAATTGATTGCTTATTCTTCAGTAGCACATATGGGTTTTGTCACATTAGGCATATTCACTCTTACTCAACAAGGTTTAGAAGGAAGCATTTTTCAAATGGTAAGTCATGGATTAGTGTCAGCAGCATTATTTCTTTGTGTAGGTGTAGTTTATGAAAGAATGCATACAAGATTGATAAAAGATTATGGTGGCTTAGTATCAATAATGCCAAAATATGCAATTGTTTTTATGATATTTGCTTTAGGTTCTTTAAGCCTTCCTGGTACAAGTGGTTTTATCGGTGAGTTTTTAATCTTAATGGGGGCTTTCAAAAAAAACTTTTTGGTAGCAACAGTTGCAAGCGTTGGTGTAATTTTAGGCGCTGCATATATACTTTGGTTATATAAAAGAGTTATATTTGGAAAAATAAAAAATCAGGAGGTTACAAAAATGCTAGATTTAAATAAATATGAGATATTAATTCTTTGGAGTTTAGCAGTACCAATTATTTTTTTTGGTTTTTATCCTGAACCTTTAATTAATACCATAGAGGTTTCAATTAATAATTTAATTGACATGTATAATTCAAATTTATCAAATAATATTGTAATGAGTAAATGAATATTGATTTAAATCTTATATTACCAGAAATATTCTTATCACTTTCAATAATGTCTTTGTTAATGATTGGAGTTTTTAAAAAAAAAAGTTCTAATCTAATATTTAATTTATCAATATTAACTTTATTTATTCTTGCAGCTTTAATTTTAAATTTATCCTCAGTCAATAAAATTTTAATTTTCAACAATAGTTATGTGATAGATGATGTTGCCAATTTTATGAAAATATTGACAGCCATAACCGCAATTTTTGTTTTATCTATTTCGACAGATTTTTTGAAGAGTTTAAAAATTTACCAAATTGAATATCCAATTTTAATTCTCTGTTCGATACTTGGTATGATGGTTATGATAAGCTCAAATGATTTAATTGTTTTTTATATTGGCCTGGAACTTCAATCTCTTGCTCTATATGTTCTTGCTGCCTTTAATAGAGATAATGTTTTATCTTCAGAGTCGGGGTTAAAATATTTTGTATTAAGCGCATTATCCTCTGGTTTATTACTTTATGGCTGTTCATTAATATATGGTTTTACAGGTTCAACAAATTTTAATGAAATAGCGAACAACACAAACCAAGTTCCTTATGGTTTAACTTTTGGAATTGTTTTTATATTAGTTGGTCTAGCATTTAAAATTTCAGCTGTGCCATTTCATATGTGGGCACCCGACGTTTATCAAGGTTCACCAACATCTGTCACATTATTTTTTGCTTTAGTTCCAAAAATAGCAGCGATATGTGTATTTATAAGATTTTTATACGTACCCTTTGTAAATATGATTGAACAATGGCAAATGATAATAATATTTATTTCAATAGCTTCAATGATTTTTGGAGCTGTAGCTGCAATTGGCCAAAAAAATTTAAAAAGACTTATAGCTTACAGTTCTATAGGGCATATGGGCTACTCACTTGCAGGGATTGCCACAGGAAGTAGCGAAGGTGCACAAAGTATAATAATTTATATAACAATTTATGTAATCATGAATCTAGCACTGTTTTGCTGTTTATTTATGTTAAAAAGAAATAATGAATATTTCGAAAATATTGAAGATCTATCCGGTCTTTCTAAAAATCATCCGATTTTATCTCTATCTTTATTAATCATATTATTTTCATTAGCTGGAATTCCACCCTTAGCAGGATTCTTTGCAAAATTTTATATTTTTATGGCAGTTATAGAGCAATCAATGTTTTTTTTAGCAATAATCGGTTTACTATCAACAGTTGTCGCGGCTTTTTATTATTTGAGAATAATTAAAATTATATATTTTGATCCAAGCAAAGAAAAATATGACTCTAGTCATAGTTTAGGATTAAGAATATCCTTGATTGTGTCTACTATTTTTTTAGTTTTTTACTTCACATATCCAAACAGCCTTTTAGGAATAATTTCAAAAATTAATATTATTTAATGGTAATTAAAAAATATTATTTTAAAAAAATTAAAAGTACCAATGATCAAGCAATTAAAATGATTAAAAGAGGTTTAAGTAAAGGTATTATAATTACCGAGGAACAGACTGATGGTAGAGGTCAGCATGGGAATAAATGGATTTCATTAAAAGGGAATTTGTTCATCACAATTTTTTTTGAAATTAACAAAAAAGGAAAAATTTCTGAATTAACTAAATTTAATTTAAAATTAATAAAAAGTGTAATACAAAAATATATAAAAAAAAAATTAACAATTAAGTACCCAAATGACATACTTGTTAATGAAAAAAAAATCTGTGGGATACTTCAAGAGGTAATTTTTTTTAAACTTAAAAAACTAATGATTGTTGGAATTGGAATAAATGTAAAAAAATCTCCAAGAATCAATAAATATAAAACAACATTTATAAACGAGCATACTATGGAAAAAATAGATAAAATGTCTGTTATAAAAAATCTACAAAAAATATTTGAAAAAAATATTAGGTTTTATAAATGTATTTAATAGGCGATATCGGAAATACGGAAACTAAAATTTTTTTGTTTGATCAAAATTTTAAAATTAAAAAAAAATGGAACCTTCCATCAATAAAGATAAGCAGAAAATATCTCTATTCAAATATGCGATTTTTGATAAGTCAAAGATCAAAAGTTAAAAAAATTATATTTAGTAGCGTTGTTCCAAAATCATTTATTTTAATTAAAAAATTTTTAAATAAAGAGATTAAAAAAGTAAAAGTTATTGAATTAAAACAGATTAATTTAAAAAATCTAATAAAATTAAGGGTAAACAGAAAACAAGTTGGTTCTGATAGACTAGCAAATGCTATAGGCACAATGGAAAAAAATAAAAATTATATAGTAATAGATTTTGGAACTGCGACCACTTTTGATGTCATAACAAACAATATTTATTTAGGAGGAATTATAGCCCCAGGTGTTAATCTTTCTTTAGAAAATTTAATAAACAAAGCTTCTTTGATCCCTAGAATAAAGTTAAATAAAACCTCTAATATTATTGGGAAAAATACCTCTGATGCTGTTAAATCAGGTTTTTTTTGGGGATACTCAGGTCTAATTGACAATATAATTAAATTGATTAAAAAAAATACACAAAAACAATTTAGAGTAATTCTTACAGGTGGTTTATCTCATCTTTTTAAAAATTCTTTAAAAGACAAACCATTAATAAAAAAAGATTTAACTATAAATGGTTTAAAGAAAGTAATTTTAAAATTAAAAATATGAAAGAAGAACTATTATTTTGTCCATTAGGAGGATCTGGTGAAATTGGTATGAATATGAACCTTTTTGCCTACGGAAAACCAGATAATCGAAAATGGATAATTGTTGATATTGGAGTTACATTTGCAGATGATAGCGTTCCTGGTATAGATTTAATTTATCCTGATCCAGGCTTTATTGTTGACAAAAAAGATGATTTGTTAGGAATTGTTTTAACACATGCACATGAAGATCATATTGGTGCAATCGCACATATTTGGCCAAAGCTAAAATGTAATATATATGCAACCCCATTTACAAGTGTTTTAATTTCAGAAAAATTTAAAGAAAAAAAAATAGATATAAGTCCATTTTTAAAAATAAAAGAGCTTAATAGTACATTAGAATTAAATCCATTCAAAATAGAGTTTATAACACTAACGCACTCAATTTTAGAACCAAATGGTTTGAGAATTGAAACTCCAGCAGGTAATATTTTACACACAGGAGACTGGAAGGTAGATCCTAATCCGTTGATTGGAGGTGATATAAATTCAAAAAGATTAAAAGAAATTGGTGATGATGGTGTTTTAGCAATGATTTGTGACTCAACAAATGTTTTTAGTGTTGGAAAGTCAGGATCAGAAATGGATGTTAGAAAAAGCATTCTTAACATTATGCAAAGATTAAAAAAAAGAGTAATTGTAACATCATTTGCTTCAAATGTGGCTCGTATGGAGACAATATTCTTTTGTGCTGAAAAAACTGGTAGGCAAATTTCATTAGTTGGAAGATCCATGCATAGAATTTATAAAGCCGCAAGAAAGTGTGGATATTTAGAAAATACTATTGAACCCATCGACTCCAGAGATGCAAAAAATATAGCTAGAGACAAAATTGTTTATTTGTGCACAGGAAGTCAAGGAGAGCCAATGGGAGCCATGACAAGAATATCAAATTATACTCATCCAGATGTATTTATTGAAAAAGGAGATACAGTAGTATTTTCATCAAAAATTATACCTGGAAATGAAAAAAAACTTTATAAATTACATAATCAGCTAGTGAGAGAAGGCATTGAGGTAATCTCAGAAGATAATGAATTTGTTCACGTATCAGGTCATCCTAATAGAGAAGATTTAAAAGAAATGTATAGTTGGGTAAAACCAAAATGTGTAATCCCGGTTCATGGAGAACATCGTCATATGATAGAACATATTAATTTTGCTAAAGAAATGCAGGTTGCTTATCCTGTACAAGTAGAGAATGGAGATATAGTCAAACTTTCTCCGGGTACAGCTCCAGAAGTTTACGATAAGGCGCCAAGTGGAAAACTTTTTTTAGATGGAAAAATGAGTGTAGAGGAAGATTCGCAATCAATTAAAGAGAGAAAAAATTTATCTATTAACGGTTTTTTGGAGGTAACAATTCTCATTACACCAAAGGGAAATATTCATCAAAAGCCAATTCTTTCATATAAAGGTCTACCACTTAATGAAGATAGTGGATTTACATATGGTTTAGAGGAAGAAATTGAAAAAGTTACTAAAACTTTTTCCTTAAATAATACCAAACAAGAGGCAAATTTAATAGATACACTCAAAAGTATTTGTAAAAAATACTCAAGAGATAAAACAGGAAAAAAACCTTTAACAAATATTAATTTAGTGAGAATATAATTGAGTTTAACAGGTTCCCTAATAATATATGTATTAATATGGTGGATAGTATTTTTTGCTTTACTACCAATAGATGTAAATAGAGAAAAAAAACAAAATATCATAGGAATTGACGCTGGAGCTCCAGAAAACCCCAAAATAATAAAAAAGTTTGTTTATTCTACTTTAATTACCTCTATAATTTTTATAATTATATTTTTGTTAGTAAAATATGAATATTTAAATATAAGAAACCTAATAAGCTAATGTATTTTTCAAAATCACTGATACCAATTTTAAAAAATAATCCAACAGAGGCAAAAATTAAATCGCATCAACTAATGTTACGTATTGGTATGATTAAGCAATCAGCTTCAGGAATATATTCTTGGCTACCATTAGGATTTAAAGTGATGAAAAAAATTGAGCAAATTGTAAGAGAAGAACAGGATAATATTGGTGTACAAGAAATGCTAATGCCAACAATACAATCAAGTGAAATTTGGAAAGAAAGTGGAAGGTATGAGGATTACGGTGAAGAAATGTTAAGAATTACAGATAGACAAAATAGAGAAATGTTATACGGACCAACAAACGAAGAACTCATTACAGATATTTTTAGAAACTCAATAAAGTCGTATAAATCTTTGCCTCAACTTTTGTACCATATACAATGGAAATTTAGAGATGAATTAAGGCCACGATTTGGAATTATGAGATGTAGAGAATTTTATATGAAAGATGCATACTCATTTGATATAAGTGATGAGGAAGCATTATTTTCGTATAATAAATTTTTTTTGTCTTATTTAAGAACCTTCAAAAGATTAGAATTATCAGCTATACCAATGGCTGCCGATACTGGACCAATAGGTGGAAATCTTTCCCACGAATTTATTATCCTTACCGAAACAGGTGAAAGTAAAATTTATACAGATAAAAGAATTTTTGATGTTCAAAGTGATAATACAAAAATAAATAAAAAATCACTATCTGAATTAAGAGATAAATTTGAAAAGTTTTATGCTGTTACAGATGAAAAATATAACAAAAAAGAATTTGATGACAAGGTTCCAGAAGAACATAGGTTAAATACCAAAGGAATCGAAGTTGGTCATATATTTTATTTTGGTGACAAGTATTCAAAACCTATGAATGCATCTGTTGACTTACAAGGCAAGAAAGAATTTGTTAAAATGGGGTCATATGGTGTAGGTGTATCAAGATTGGTTGGTGCAATTATAGAAGCTAAATTTGACGACAAAAATGAAATTATGAAATGGCCAATTTCTGTTGCGCCATATGAGTGTGCAATCTTACCTTTAATTAATAAAAATGATAAAAGTAATTTGGAAAAGGCAATTAATCTTTCAAATGAATTAAGTAAAAATAATATTGAATTCATTATAGATGATACAGATGATAATTTTTCATCTAAAATAAAAAAATTCAATTTAATTGGAATTCCATTTCAAATTATGATTGGAAATAAAAATGATGGCACAAACTTTGAATTTAGAGAAGTTGGTCAAGAGCCTAAAAGCTTACCAATTGATAAAATAATAGAACAAATTAAAATTAATAAGAAGTAAATTGATATCACAACTCGAAAGACAGATTGTTTTTAGATATTTAAAAACCAAAAAAAAAGACGGTTTTTTAAATATAATATCTATTTTTTCATTTATTGGTATATCTTTGGGTGTAGCAGTCTTAATTATTGTAATGTCTGTTATGAATGGGTTCCGGGCAGAACTTGTTGATAAAATAGTTGGATTTAATTCACATATAATTATTCAAAGCAATGATATAGAAAATGATTTAAAACTTACTAATTCAAAAACTATTAAAAATCTTTCACTAAGTACTTTGGAGTCATCTATGGGTGAGGTTGTTTTGATTAATCAAAATTTTACAAAAGGTCTCTCTCTTAGAGGCTATAAAGTTAACGATTTTAAAAAGTTGGAAATTTTTAAAAATATTGATTTTGCTCAAAATAAAAAAATTTTTGATAAAAATAATATATCAATTGGTAAAGAGCTCAGTTTTGATTTGGGGCTTAATGTTGGAGACAATGTTCTTTTGATGTCACCAATCGGTGAGGATACAATTATAGGTAATTTACCAAAGCAAGAAGTTTATAAAATTTCATATATATTTGATAGTGGCTTACTTGAATTTGATCAAAATGTTGCTTTTATAAATATTAACTCTTTAGCAAATTTACTTAATCAAGATATAACAAATCGTAATATAGAAGTTTACCTTAAATCACCTCTAGAAATCGAATATGCAAAAATAGAATTTCAAAAAGTTTTTACTAAAAACTTTATCTATACTTGGGCAGACTTAAATAGGTCACTTTTTTCAGCTCTCAAAGTTGAGAGAAATGTTATGTTTATTATACTTTCTTTAATAATAATTGTTGCGGCATTTAATATAATATCCGGTCTAACAATTTTAGTAAAAAATAAAACTAAAGATATTGCTATATTAAAATCTATCGGTGTTCTAAATAAATCAATATATAAAATATTTTTTTTAATTGGTTTTTATATTGGCTTAACAGCTACAATATTTGGAGTTATAATCGGAGTATTATTTTCAATATATATAGAGAATATAAGAACTTTCCTAAGTCAAATATTTGATATTTCTCTATTTCCAGAAGAAATTTATTTTTTAAGTAAAATGCCCTCTGAAATAAATATTCAATCCATAATATTAATTTCCTTTTGTTCGATTTTAGCAACCACTATCGTTTCAATATTTCCTGCAAGGAAGGCATCAAAACTAGATCCAATCAAGGCATTAAAGTATGAGTAGTTTCATAAAGTTAAAAAAGATAAACAAAATTTTTAATTTAAAAAACAAAGTCAGAGCACTTAGAAATATAAATCTTGAATTTAATCTAGGAAAAATTTATTCAATTGTTGGTCCATCTGGATCAGGTAAATCAACCTTATTAAATATGTTATCTTTAATCGATAGCCCAACATCAGGACATCTAAAAATTAATAATCTAAATATTATTACAGGAAATAACAATGAAAATGATAATTTAAGAGCGAGTTTGATTGGAATAATTTACCAAAATTATAATCTTTTAAATGATTTTACTGCGATTGAAAATGTTTCTCTAGCAGGACTTGCTTTAAAAAAAAATAAGAGACAGGTACTTTTAGACGCAAAAAAAATTATGAACAATTTGGGATTATCAAAAAGATTTGATCATTTTCCATCAGAACTCTCTGGTGGAGAGAATCAAAGAGTTGCTATTGCAAGAGCATTAATTAATAAACCAAAAATAATATTAGCAGATGAACCTACCGGAAATTTAGATATTGCATCAGCTAAAAATGTTTTCAAAGTATTAATTAATTTAAAAAGATCAAATAGAGTAATTGTATTTGCAACCCATAATAGAGAATTTGCAAACATGTCTGATTGTAAAATAGAAATGATTGATGGTAATATAAAATCTATCAATGGAAAATTATAAAAATTTCAATCACATAAAAATTCATACCCAATATTCAATTTGCGAAGGGGCATTAAAAATAAATGAATTAGCTGAATTTTGTAAAAAAAATAAAATTAAGGGTGTAGGTATTTCAGATACATCAAATTTGTGTGGTGTGCTAGAATTTTCGGAAAACTTATCCAAATCAGGTACCCAACCAATAATTGGAACTCAAATAAATTTTAAATTTAAAGATATTATTGGCTTATTACCTCTTATAGCAGCCTCAGAGAAAGGTTATCAAAATATTATAGAATTCTCATCTAATTCATATTTGAAGAATAATGTCAGAGACGAACCTCATTGTAATTTCAGCGATGTTCTATCAACCGTTAATGATATTATAATTTTATCTGGTACTATAAACGGTTTAATTGGCAAATTATTTATTAAAGGTAGAATTGAAGAAATCGAGGAAATTTACTTAAACTTAAAAAAAAAATTTAAAAATAATTTTTATATAGAAATTCAAAGACATGGTGATGAAAATGAGAAAGCTTTCGAGCAATTTAATTTAAATCTTTCAAAAAAATTAGATATTCCAATCATAGCTACAAATGAGGTTTTTTACATAAGCAAGGATATGCATGATGCTCATGATGCTTTAATTTGTATAGGAAATAAAACCTATCTGAACGAAAAAAATAGAGTTAAATATTCAAACAATCATTATTTGAAATCAGATAATGAAATGGAAAAAATTTTTTCTGATCTTCCCGAAGCTTTAGAAAATAATTATAACTTAATATACAAATGTAATTTTAAGCCGAGTTTTTCAAAGCCGGTACTACCAAATATAAGCTCTGATAAAGGTGGAAATGCAGATGAAAATCTTATTGAGGACTCAAATTTGGGATTAAAAGAAAAATTCTTAAAAATATTTAAAATTGATGAAAATAATATTTCTCAAAATCAAGAATTTAAAAAATATAAACAAAGACTTGATCATGAAATTAAAATTATCATAGAAATGAAATACTCTAGTTATTTTCTTATCGTTGCAGATTATATTAAATGGGCTAAAAATAATGAAATTCCAGTGGGTCCGGGTAGAGGGTCTGGTGCTGGTTCTTTAGTTGCATGGTGTCTCTCTATTACAGATGTTGATCCAATAAAATTTAATTTGATATTTGAGAGATTTTTAAACCCTGATAGAATATCTATGCCTGATTTTGATATAGACTTTTGTGAGGAAAAAAGAGATTTAGTTTTTAAGTACTTAAACACAAAATATAAAGATAGCGTCGCACATATAGTTACTTTTGGAAAATTGAAAGCAAGAATGGTAATAAGAGACGTTGGAAGAGTTTTAGGCCTTTCTTATGGTTTTGTAGATAGTATATCTAAAATGATACCATTTGATCCCTCACGACCCCAAACCTTGACAGAGTGCATTAACAATGAACCAAGACTAATTAAACTTATTAAAGATGACTCACGAGTTAAAAAGCTGATCGATCTATCTTTGAAACTAGAGGGTTTGAATAGAAACTTTGCTACTCATGCAGCAGGTGTTGTAATAGCAGACAAAAAACTTACTAACTCAGTACCATTATACAAAGATATGTCTACCGATTTACTTTTGCCATCTACTCAATTTGATATGTATTCAGCTGAAAACTCTGGTCTTATTAAATTTGATTTTTTAGGTCTTAAAACGTTAACAGTTATCAATAGAACTCAAAAATTGATAAATAAAAAATTAAAAGATTTTAAAATTGAGAATATTGACTTTGAGGACCAAAAAGTTTTTGAAATGTTATCAACAGGTAATACCGTTGGATTATTTCAGCTTGAAAGCGCTGGTATGAGGGAAGCCTTAATAAAAATGAGACCTAACCATTTAGAGGATATTATAGCTCTTGTTGCACTATATAGACCTGGACCAATGAGCAATATTCCAACCTACAATGATTGTAAACACGGTAAACAACAACCTGATTATTTGCATCCGCTATTGGAAGAAATATTAAGACCTACCTATGGCGTAATTATATACCAAGAGCAAGTTATGCAAATAGCACAAAAACTTTCTGGTTTTACCGCTGGTGAGGCAGATATTTTAAGAAGAGCTATGGGAAAAAAAAAGAGAGCTGAACTAGAAAAACAAAAAATGAGATTTATAGACGGTGCCGTCAAAAACGGCATTAAAAAGGATGTTGCCGCAGGTATTTTTCTAAAAATAGAACCTTTCGCTGAATATGGTTTTAATAAAAGTCATGCCGCAGCTTATGCTATAATTGCTTATCAGACAGCTTATTTAAAATGTTATTTTCCAAATGAATTTTTTTCCGCATCAATGACAATGGATATCTCAAATCAATCAAAATTAGGAGAATTTTATGAAGAGTTGAATAGGCTGGACATTAATGTTGAAAGACCAAATATCAATAAATGTTATGCAGATTTTAGATCTGATGCTGATAATTTTTATTATGCATTAGGAGCTATAAAAAATGTAGGTTTTGAGGCTATTTCTAATATAGTTGAAGAAAGAAAAAAAAATGGTGAATTTAAATCAATAAACAATTTTA
>CACCHS010000010.1 GCA_902545825.1 uncultured Pelagibacteraceae bacterium | reverse complement strand
GATCAATTGATTTAAATAAAACAACGTCTTTATTAACAACCTTTACATTTAATTTTTCCGTATCTGAGAGAAATAGCGATAACCCACTAATTAAAAGTGTATTTGGTTGTTTCGATTGAATTTCAAATTTATCCAATCCTTTTTCATTCAAATCTTTTGCTAAAAAAGTTTGATAATTATATTCTGAATTTTTAATTATTTTTTTTTCTAAATCACAAATATACTTAAGATCAATATTTTCATTTATACTCACATCTTTTGCTAAAGTTTGACTAAAAAATAATAAACTAATTAATGTACTTAAAAAGTATTTGTTCATGTTTTTTTTTAAAAAAAAATCTCCCCCAACATTGTTGGGAGAGATTTAAAGATTTAATAGCTCTTAACCTTATTTAGTAAAAGCTTTCCAAACTTTCTCGTTCTTTTTTAACCATGCTTTTGCAGCATCTTCGTGAGTCATTTTGTCAACGTCAACTAAAGCTGCCATTGCACCAATTTGACTTGTTGTGAAAGAAAGTTTTTTAAACATTGCTGCTGCTTTTGGATGAGTTTTTGGAAAATCAGCATTAACTGCTTTTTTCAAATAACCATCAGGCGAACCACATTTTCCATCTCCACCATCTTCAGGTCTGCAACCTGCTGTGTATGGAGGAAAGTCGATAAATGTAAAACCAGCACCATCTGTAAAGTTAGGTGTCCAGTTAAAAATGATTGTTCCTCTTCCTTCTTTTTCAGCTGCTGCTAACTCTGCCCAAAGTGCATCAGCACTTCCAGCAAATTTAACCCACCAAAGATCTCCTAAACCTAAAGCGTCAACCCTTTGTGGAATTAAATCACCATGCCAAGTTTGTGGACCTTCCAACATTCTTCCTTTTCCATCCGGAGAGTCAGGTGTTGTAAAGTTTTTAGCACAGTCAGGATTTTTTAAAGCAGTCCAGTCTGGTAGACCTGGGCATAATCCTTTTTCAGCAACCCAGTTTGGATATCCCATATCTTCAAGTGTTCTTGCTTCATGGTCACCCCAGTCAAGCAATCCGCCTTTGTCCAAAGCAGTTGTGAATGATTTACCAAAAGCAGATTCCCATACTTCGTGAGATAAAGTTACGTCACCAATTCTAATTGACTCGTAAACTGCTTGAGAGTCAGCGTTAACATATTTAACATTATTTCCCATACTTTCCATAATTCCACCAATAACGTAAGCCATTACAATTTGGCTTGACCAGTTATGAGTTGGGATTACGATGGGTTTTTTGCTATCTGCTGCGTTTGATATTCCAGTAAAACTTACTACTGAAATTATAACTGCAGATAATAATGATATTATTCTTCTCATTTATACCCCTTTCTTAATATTAAGTACTCTGATTATGTGACTAATTAAATGTATAGTCAACTCGTTTAGGTTAATATATTATTTCAAACAAAACTGAGATAACACTTTATATTATGTCGCTTTCAAGCAATCTTATAAAAAATCCTGGTCTAAGGGTTTTGCCACCTGGAGTTGAAAGATATGTTATTCAAGGTGGTGGCATCCATGTTTTTGAAATTAATTCAGATGATAAAATAGAAATAGTAAACGATGAAGGAAAACAATTTTGCGAGGTTATCGCTTTTAACTCTAAAGGGAAACACGATTTAACAATCTTAAATCTTAAAGCAAATTCTGATGGAGATTTTTTAAAAAAATCAATAAGTCAGGATCAAAAAATTTCAAATATTTTTAAAAAAAAAAATTTAGATTTAGAAAGATCAAAAGCTTCAAGACTTTTTAATAAAGATTGTCCAATGGGAGAGATAGTTACTCTTCAATCAAAAGATAAATGTATTGTAATGATCGGCTCTCCTGGCGAATTAATGAGTGTTCATAATCAAAATCCGCCAACAAGTCTTACAATTTTTATACATAGGGCAAAATTTGATATAAAGGAAGAACAATATGTTCTACCAGAACCTCTTTATGATCCAATATCAGAAATATTTGTTAATCGAATGTCGTCTGAAACTTATGAAGTTAAAGCTGGAGAATATATTCAAATAATTGATCCAGGTGGAAGACAATGTTCAGATTTTTTAGCATTCGATAAAAGGAAACTAGATAAAGGAGTCGAGAGCATAATAGACCCCACAGCAACAAGGACTTTTATGGGTGCTGCATATCCTATGCCAGGTTTATTTTCTAAGTTTTTTGATGCTGAGCATGAACCTGTAATTGAGGTTGTAAGAGATACAGTTGGGAGGCATGACACCTTCAATTACGCTTGTACATCAAAATATTATGAGGACATGGGCTATTTCGGTCACATTAATTGTTCAACAAATTTTAATAATTCATTAAAAAAATATGAAGTGAAACCAAGAAAAGGTTGGATAGCGATAAATTTATTTTTTAATACTGCAATCGATGCTAATAACGTTGCAACTTTTGATGAACCTTGGTCAAGACCTGGTGATTATGTGCTTTTTAGAGCATTGAAAGATCTTACGTGTGCATCTTCTGCATGTCCATGTGATGTAGATGCAGCAAATGGATGGAATCCAACTGATATATTTGTTAGAACATATGCAAAAGATAAAAAGATCTCGAAAGGGGTAGCTTTTAGAGTGAGCACAGATTCAGAACCAAAAATTACAAAAGAAACAGGCTTTCATGAAAAGACTTCAAAGCTAACAAAAAATTTTATTAATTATAATGGATATTGGTTAGCAAATAATTATACAAATTACGGCGCAGTAAAAGAATATACATCTTGTAGAGAAAGTGTCATTGTAACGGATCTTTCACCTTTAAGAAAATTTGAAATACTTGGACCAGATGCAGAAAATTTAATGCAATATACACTTACAAGGAATGTTAAAAAACTTTCCGCAGGACAAGTTGTCTATTCTGCTATGTGCTATGAAAATGGTTGTATGATTGACGATGGAACTCTGCTTAAATTTGGTCAAGATAACTTTAGATGGATTGGTGGTCAAGAATACGGCGGTCAATGGTTGAAAGAACAAGCTAAAAAGAAAAATTTTAAGGTATGGGTTAAATCCTCAACTGATCAAATACATAATATTGCTGTTCAAGGTCCTAATAGCAGAAAAATTTTAAAAAAATTTGTTTGGACTCCTGATACTCAGCCTTCCATAGATGATCTGCAATGGTTTAGATTGACTATCGCAAGAATAGATAGCGTGACAGGAACTCCAATAGTTGTCTCACGAACAGGTTACACAGGTGAATTAGGATTTGAAATCTGGTGTCATCCTCAAGATGCGTCTGTCGTATGGGATAAAGTTTGGGAAGCTGGAAAAGAATTTAATATTTCTCCATTAGGTTTAGAGGCTTTAGACATGGTAAGAATTGAAGCTGGATTAATTTTTTATGGTTATGAATTTGACGATAAGACAGATCCTTTTGAGGCTGGGATAGGTTTTACAGTTCCTTTAAAAACGAAAGAAGATGATTTTATTGGAAAAGAAGAGTTAATAAAAAGAAAAAATAATCCACAAAAAAAATTAGTAGGACTAGAGTTGGTTGGACATGAACCTGCAGCAAATGGTAACTCAGTGCATATTGGTAGAGGACAAGTTGGTGTAGTTACTAGTGCAATGTTATCAAAAACTTTAAATAAAAATATAGCTTTGTGCAGAATTGATGCAAAATATGCTGAGGAAGGCACAGAAGTTGAAATAGGTAAAATTGATGGTCACCAAAAAAGAATACCAGCTAAAGTAATTTCGTTCCCATTTTATGATCCTAAGAAACTTAAAGTAAGATCTTAATGAACAAAGCTACAAAAGACTTGTTAGAGTTTTGGGAGGATCAAATGAAATTATCTCACAAGTCTAGTAATTATTTTTTCAGAAAATCTCCTTCTCATTACCATATGATGCTTTTAGTAATGACTGCTTATAAATTAAAGCAAAATTTGTCAGTTGAAGAATTAAAAACTAAACTTTTTAAAACTTCTAGACCAAAATCAGCATTGATAATTAATGAAGCTTGTGAGAAAGGTTTTTTTTATTTGGAAAAAAATTTGAAAGATCAAAGAAAAAAATTCATTAAACCGAGCCAAGCATTTATTAATGAATTTAATGATTATTTAGCAACTTTGAAAAATTTAAGTTTTTGAAAATACAGCTAAACTGATGGTTGAATTCAATTCCCTTATATTTTTTATATATAAAAAATATTATATACTTCTGTCGCACAAAAAATAAAGTTCAGTTATGGCTTTACCAACAAAAGCAAAAGTAGTTGTAATCGGTGGTGGTATACACGGTTTAAGCACTGCATGGAAATTATCAGAGACCTATAAAAATCCTAATGACATTGTCGTATTAGAAAAAAAAGACACTGCTGCAGGTGCAAGTGGAATAGCTTGTGGTGTTGTAAGAAATAATTATTTTCAGCCAGCAATGAGAGAATTAATGGCTCACTCAGTTGAGGTTTGGGAGAGCGATCCAAAAGCATTTAAATATAATGCAGTTGGATATATGCAGATTTCACCAGAAGTAATGCATGAGGACGTAGCTAGTATTTACAATCAACAAAAAGCAATTGGATATGATTCAGAATTTATAGAAGGAGAAAAAGATTGTGATAAATATATGAAAGGAATTTTCGACGACTGGCAGGCAAAAGGAATTACATCTGTTCTTCACGAGAAAAAGGGTGGATATGCTTTTAACAAAGATTCAATTAAAGCATTAGAAAAAAAAGCTAACGCTAATGGAGTTAATGTTCATAAAGGCGTAAAAGTTACAGGTTTCAAAAAAGGGAGCAATAGTAATGCTGTTACAGGAGTTATCACAGATCAAGGAACAATAGATTGTGACCAAGTAGTTGTTGGTGCAGGACCTTGGGTAAGAGACTTCTGGAATATGTTGGAATTACCTAAAACAACCGACATAAAAGGTAAGGATGGTAAAATGCATCAAGTTGATATGTGGACTTATTGGTTTTTACAAGAAGGTGTTCTTGGGGTTGATGCAGATTATCTAAGAACAAATGAGGGTAAACAACCTCCAGTAATTCATGTAGACACAGATGCACCTCTTTACTCAGATAAAGATAAAAAACTAATTACAGATAAATTATGGGGAATATATTATAAACCTGATATTGAAGGTTTGGGTGTTCAAGGTGGAACTTCACCTTACATTGTTCAAAAACATTTTGATAAAGTTAATGTCGATCCTTATGGATTGGACTCGCCAGAGTATCAAACAACTGATGAGTTTGCAGATATGTGGTCCTCAGCATTAGCTCATTGCCAAAAAAGATTTGAGGGTAAATCAAACTTATATAGAAAGGGACCATCTGGTGGACTTGGTTGTTTAACTCCAGATTCATTTCCTATCTTTGATAGATTTTTAGAAAACGTTTACATGATAGCTGATGCTAATCACGGTTATAAAATGTTGGGCGTTGGTCACCTTGTTGCGCAAGAAATTTTAGGTCAAGAGAGTACATTGTTAAAACCGTTTAGATTCAACCGATACGCGAAGGGAGAGCTTCACCCTACTTCGAACAGTCCGTTTCCTTGGAGCTAAGTTATCTAAGTAGACAGACGTTTTTTTTTCAGTTACCTTTTTGATCTTAAAACTTTGAGGGGTAAAATGACTGATCTAGAAAAACATGTTAATCAACCAGGTAGAGATAAGCTGGTTAAAAAAGTTAGAGAAAAAATTAACGAGTTAGGAATTACTTATATATATTTTCAATTCATTTCTGTTACTGGTCGAGTTGTTGGAAAAGGAATTCCAGCAGATCACTGGGAAAGAACAGCAGAAAAAGGTTTCCAATTAGTATACGGCGCAACAGCAAACCTTTTTCTAGATAGACATAACAATTATATTGGCTATGGACCTGAAGCTATGGAGCTTGTTGGTATACCTGATCCTGAAACTTTCGTTCAACTTCCATGGGATAAAAGAGTTGGAAGAGTTTTTTGTACTTGTTTTAGAAATAGAGAAGAAAGAGAAAATCCTGGTGGACATTTAACTTCTGATTGTAGAGGTAATTTAAGAATTTTTATGGATGAATTCCAAAAGAAACATAGTTTGGAATTAAGAGTTGGAACAGAGCCAGAAATGATGTGGCTAACAAAAAACGAGGATGGTACTCCAACTGGTAAAGGTTTTTCAAAACCATTTTGTTATCACATAGATCAGTTTGAATCTTTAAGGCCCGTGTTTATGAAAGTCATTGAATATTCAAAAGCTATGGGTTTAGACATGATTCAAGGTGACCATGAGGATGCCCCAGGCCAATTAGAATTAAACTGGACTTTTGATAATGTTTTAAGAAATGCAGACAGATTATCAACTTACAGACAAATATGTGCACAAGTAGCTAGAGAACACGGTTTAATAGCCTGTTTTATGACCAAACCATTCATGGGAGTGTCAGCTAGTGGATGTCATACAAATATGTCTTTGTGGAAAGGTGGAAAAATTTCTGTAAACAAATTGGGACATAAAAAACTTCCAGGAGTTGAGGAAGTTTTTAGTTATGTTTCAGGTGGAACAAATACGTTTATGCCGGACACAAAAGATATGCAACTGCCTGGAAAAATAGGATTACAATCAATTGCCGGGATTATGGAACACTTGCCAGCACTAACCGCTTTAGGTTCATCAACTGTTAACTCATATAGAAGACTTTGGGACCAAGGTTTTTGGGCGCCTGTTTATGCTGACTGGGGATATCAAAACAGAACTTGTGGATTGAGAGTTTCTGCACCTGGTAGATTTGAGTACAGATCTGTGGACTCGATGCACAATCCTTATTTATTGGGAGCTGCTTTATTAAAAGCATGTGATGAAGGAATTACAAAAAAAATGAAACCTGCAGCGCCAGAGTCTAGAAATATCTATGAGGCTCAAAAAGCAGGTAAAGATGTTAAGAAACTACCATTAAGTCTAGGTGAAGCTTTAGCAAGATTGTCAGAGGATGAAGTTATAAAATCTGCGTTACCAGGTGAAATGTATAAAGTCTTTCATTGGTATAAAAATGACGAGTGGGAAAGATTTCTAGGAGCAACAACTCAATGGGATCTAGATACTTATCTAGATTGTCTACCATAGTAAACTTGGAGTATATTATATGTGCGGAATAGCTGGACTAATTCACAGAGGAAAATCTTCTAACGTAGGATCTGAATTACAGCTTATGTTGCAGGCTCTTAAGCACAGAGGGCCAGACTCAACAGGGTATGCGTTGTATGCAGAAAATGACGGTCAAAACTTCATTATGAGATTTAAAGTTGGAGAAAATGTTGGTGAGGGAAGTACTTCTATAAATGAAGACTCAAGTGTTTACGATAAAAGAAAAAAAATGGTTGATCAAATGTTATCTGAATTAGGAGCGAAGGTAATTAAAGAGGATAGACTTACACCTTATTCATTTAGATATGAAATGCAATTTAATGATGATCTGATGGAATTTTCAAAAAAAATTGAAAGCATTGAAAGTGTTGAAATTTTATCAATTGGTAAATCGCTTGAATTAATAAAAGATCTTGGTGATGCTGAAGCTGTATCAAAAAGATATGGTCTCGCAGATGTAAAAGGTACTCACGCTATTGGACATGCAAGGATGGCAACGGAGTCTGGTGTTGATATTAAATCTGCCCACCCTTTTTGGGGTTATCCTTTTAGCGATGTATCTGTTGTCCATAACGGTCAATTAACTAATTATTGGAATAATAGAAGAGTTCTAGAAAATAAAGGAATGAGATTTATGTCAGAATGTGACTCAGAATTGATCGCAGTGTACTTGGCAGAAAAAATGAGAAATGGTGCTACATTAGAGGAAGGTATGAAAGACTCTTTAAGTGGTTTAGATGGAGTGTTCACATATTTCGTAGCAACAAAAGACTCTTTAGGTATGGCAAAAGATACTATGGCGGCAAAACCATTGGTTCTTTACGAGTCCGATGATTTAGTTGCGATGGGGTCAGAGGAAATAGCTATTAGATCTATTTTGCCACAAGAAATAGATACGTATGATCCTTTTGATGGAGAAGTGAAAGTATGGCAAATTTAAAGACTACAGAAAAAAAAACAAAAGCCCAGTCAATGGGTATGCATACAGAGGTTTTAACTGGTAAAACTCAACAGAAATTCTTTAATCCTGATGAGGCAGAAAATTTTTATTATTGGGGAACATATGACGTTGACTTTAATAAAAGAACAGATCTTGATGTAAAAGATTTAGATTGCAAGCAAGCTAATAGAAAAATTGATGAATTGATGAGCCAGGGTTACGGTACAATTGTAATCAAAAATCCTCAAGGTAAACATAGTTTGGGTGTTGGTATATTAAATAAACTTAATTTAATTTTTGAAGGAAGCTTAGGATATTTTGGCGTAGGTTCAATCGATGGTCCAATGGTAAGAGTAAATGGAAGAGTTGGTTGGTCTTGTGCGGAAAATATGATGGCTGGAAAAGTAGTAATTGAAAAAAATGCTGGGTCTTGTTTTGGAGCAGCTATAAGGGGTGGAGACTTAATATGCAAAGGCAGTGTTGGAGCAAGAACAGGTATTGACCAAAAAGGTGGAACAATTATCATTGGAGGAGATGCTGGTGCATTCACTGGATTTATGATGCAAAGAGGAAGAATCGTTATTTTAGGAGATGTAGGAATTAATTTAGGAGACTCGATGTACGACGGAACTATTTATGTAGGTGGAAAAATTGGCTCATTTGGTAGTGATGCGGTGGAGTCCCCTATGACAAAAAGTGATATAGATTGGTTAAAAAGAAAACTTAAAGTAGCTGAAATTGGCGATAATTTCGACGTTTCGAAAATGACAAAAGTTGTAGCTGGTAAAAAACTTTGGAATTATGATGCGCTTGAACCAACAGAGAAAAAAGGAGCTATATAATGGCAAAAAAGAAAAATGGTAAATCAAACGGTCACTCTAATGGAAATGGTAAGAGTGAATTTTCAAAAAGAAATAAAAGCCTTTTAGGTTATAACGCGATTTTTACGCCAGAGGTAATTGACGACATTCATATCAAAGCGCAATTAGGTAGATATAGAATGCGTGGAATGGCGTTGATGAAAAAAATTCCAACGTTTGATGATCTAGTTTTTTTACCAGGAACGTTAACAAGATTTGTAATAGAAGGTTATAGAGAAAAATGTGAAACAAAAACCATAATTGGTCCAAGATGTGAAAATCCTATTGAATTAGACATACCCGTTTACATAACTGGTATGAGTTTCGGTGCGCTATCTTATGAAGCAAAAACTGCATTAGCAAGAGGTGCTACTATGGCGGGTAGTGCAACATGTTCGGGTGAAGGTGGAATGATACCTGATGAAAGAAGATATTCTGAGAAATGGTACTATCAATGTATCCAGTCAAGATATGGTTTTAATCCGCATCACGCTCAATTAGCAGATGGTATTGAAGTTTTTATCGGACAGGGCCAAAAAGTTGGAATGGGTGGTCACTTAATGGGTCAAAAAGTAACTGACCAAGTTGCTGAAATGAGATCTCTTCCAGCTGGAATTGATCAAAGATCACCTGCTAGACATCCAGATTGGTTAGGACCAGATGATCTTGCTTTAAAGGTTCAGGAGTTAAGAGAATTAACGAAAAATAAAGTACCAATACAATTAAAACTTGGAGCAGCAAAAGTTTATGATGATGTGCGTATGGCTGCTAAATGTGATCCAGATTCTATTTACCTTGATGGTATGGAAGGATCAACTGGAGCAGGACCACACATAGCTGCTGCAAATACTGGTATACCAGGAATTGCTGCTATCAGAGAAGCAAGACGAGCGATTGATGATGTGGGTAAAACTGGAAAAGTTACTTTAATTTATGCTGGAGGTGTAAGAGATGGTGCTGACATGGCAAAAGCGCTAGCACTTGGGGCAGACGCTATTGCTATTGGAACTGGTGCAATGATTGCACTTAACTGTAATAAAGAGATTCCAGAGTCAAACTTTGAAAAAGAAATGGGTGTGCCAGCTGGTCATTGTTATCACTGTCATACAGGTCGTTGTCCTGTAGGTGTAGCAACACAAGATCCAAAATTGAGAAAAAGATTAAATCCAGATGAAGCTGCATTAAGAGTTTACAATTATCTACATACTATGACGTTAGAGGCACAACTTCTAGCAAGAGCGTGTGGTAAAACAAATATACACTCATTGGAACCTGAGGATATGGCTGCACTTACTATGGAAGCATCTGCGCTAGCAAAAGTTCCTTTATCAGGAACAAATCATACAGTTGGTGTTGATGATTTTCATAAAATATAAATTTTAAGATGGCAAAAAAAAAGAAAAACAAAAAAGTAAAGTCTAAAGCAATCAAAGGTCAGTTAGGTAAGAAAAAAGAAACTGCCCGAGAAAAAATGATTGGGCAGACTATTGGTTACAGATATGATGTAAACCTTTTACCTGATTACACAAGACTTACTCCGTTCCTAAAAAAATATATTGAAGCTATGGGGTGGGATGATTTAAATTGGCTGGAAGATGTTCATATGGGTTACGAAGAGAATAGACCTGCAGTTTTTGATAGAAATGCAAATGGCTGGGTTACAATTCCAAAAAAAATTAAACTTCCAAATAACCAACAAGATAGAGATATGATCGCAAGAGAACTATTAGTTAAATTTCAGATGTCTCCAAACCATCCGCTTGTTGATCTAAAAAAAGCTTACAGAAAATTTTAAGAATCTATAAAAAATCTATCTACCCTGGGTTGTTTTAATTTTAATTTTATGCGCTCAATATAGGTTTTTAAACATTGTACAAAATATCTCATAATTTAAAATAATCCTAATTTGTTTAAACAAATGGAGGTTTGATATGACTGACGAACTAGGTGCATTGACGACCATATTTACAGAATTTTACTACTGGATAACGGTAGTGCTCATGTTTTTAATTCACGTGGGATTCTGTATGTATGAAGTTGGAGCTTCCCGATACAAACATCATCAACATACATTAATGAAAAACACAATACTTATACCACTGGTAACAGTAACGTGGTTTTTATTTGGATGGTGGATATATTGGGCTTTTCCAACTGGACCCGGACTTGCACCATCAATAATGAATGGAAGTGACGCTTTAATAACAGACGACTCTGCATTTAGTGCGGTTTATTACAAGGCAACAAGTCAACTTATGGCTATTAACCTTGGTGATCACATTAGTGGTGTTTTCTGGGCGGCATTTCTACTTTTCTCATGGACAGCTGCTTCAATTGTTTCAGGTGCAGTAATTGAAAGAATAACAACTTTCGCTTTCGGTATCTTAGCAATTGCTATTGGATCAGTATTCTGGACTATAGATGCTGCATGGGGATGGCACTTTGACGGTTGGATGCTAAAACTTTTAGGATATCATGATGCTTATGCATCAGGAGTAATTCACGCTATTGCGGGTGGATTTGCGCTTGGTATTTTAGTTGTTTTAGGACCAAGAATAGGTAAATTTACATCAAGTGGAGAACCAAGAAACATTGGTCCAAGAAATCCTTGGCTGGTTGTAATAGGATTGTTCCTTATTTACACAGGTTTCTGGGGTTTCTATGCTGCATGTAACATACCTATATTTAACTTAGGACCTGAATATGGAATGGAAGGTGTAACATACTTTACCGCAACGAACATTTATGTAACTCCTACTACATTAAGTGGTATTACTTTTAACTTCTTGATGTCACTTTCAGGAGGACTATTGGCTGGATATGTAATCTCTAAAGGAGATCCATTCTGGACATATTCTTCTGGACTAGCGGGAATCATTTGTGCTTCTGCAGGTAATGATTTGTACCACCCAATACAATCAATGATAATTGGTATGATCGGTGTTGTTATTGCATATAAATTGCATTACTGGGTTGAACGTAAGTTCAAAATAGATGATGCTGTTGGTGCAGTGGCAGTTCATGGTTATGCTGGTTTTGTAGGACTAGTGATCTGTGGATTTGTTCTAAATGGTTATCCTTCATCAGGATATAGTGTGGGAGCTATGTGGGACGGTGCTACTTACGCATCAATAAATCCTTTAGGAATGTTCATTGGGGCGATAATAATGTTTTTCGTTCTAGGAATGATCCCAGGTTTTATAATAGCGAAGATTCTTCATGGAATGGGCAAATTAAGAATTCCAAGAGAAGCTGAAATCGCTGGACTAGACTATGAAATAATGGAGGCAGCAAAGGATGATGAAAAATCCGTGGCCTCTGCAACTAGGTAAGGAGGATAATTTATGGCAACAGTAACAAACTGGATAGATCATTTAAGCGCCTCTGAAGTCCAAGGTGCGGTATACCCAGGTGTTGGATCTGAGGGGATTTTAGTAATCCTTGGATTTATCATTTGGATCGGTTGGCATGTTATTACTGCTAAGCAAGAAAGTGAAAAACTTCAAAAACTTGCTAGGCAAAGACGTGGTCCAAACGATTGGAAGAGCAACGTTACCGATGGGTAATTAAAATTAAAGGGCGCATAGGTAATATGCGCCCTTTTTTAAAAATGGAAGATAAAGATAATCAGCAAAATATAAACAAGACCCCAAGTAAAATGGCGCGACTTGCATGGCCTAAGGCAAAGTACGGCGCTATAATTGCTATTATAATTATAATTGTAGGTAACTTGATTTATTACAAAGATTTCTTTTTATCTATTTTTTCTTGAATTTGTGATAGCATAATTTATGGCAAAAAATTTATCTCAGATTGCTAAAATAAAAAAAATTAAATATTTTTTAATAAGTTTTGTTGATTTATTTGGAGTGCTAAGATCTAAATTAGTTCCTACAAGAGCAATTAGTGAAATGCAAAAGAATGGGGCTGGATTTGCAGGATTTGCAACATGGTTAGATATGACGCCTGCAGATTCTGATATGTTTGCTATACCAGATCCAGATAGTTTAATACAACTACCATGGAATAAAGAGGTGGGATGGCTGGCATCAGATTTATGGATGAATGGTAAACCAGTTAATGCTTCACCAAGAGTAATGTTGAAAAACCAAATAAAGCAGCTTTCTAAAAAAAGTCTGGAGATGAAGTCAGGTGTAGAATGCGAATATTTTCTTATATCTCCTGATGGTTCTTCCATTGCGGATCCAAGAGATATACAATCTAAACCTTGTTACGATCAATCTGCATTGATGAGACGATATGAATTAATAAAAGAAATTTGTGATTGTATGATTGAGTTAGGCTGGAACCCTTATCAAAATGATCATGAGGATGCTAATGGACAGTTTGAGATGAATTGGGATTATTCAGACTGTTTAAATACTGCTGATAGACACGTTTTTTTTAAGTTTATGGTTAAATCCCTTGCTGAAAAACATGGTTTAAGAGCTACATTTATGCCTAAGCCTTTTGAAAATTTAACTGGAAATGGATGTCATGCGCATATTTCCTTATGGAATGGTAAAGTTAATAAGTTTTTAGATAATGGTGATAGATTTGGTCTCAGCAAAATCGCATACAATTTTTTAGCTGGGGTTATGAAAAATACAGAGTCTCTTTCCTCTTTTTTTAACCCAACAGTAAATAGTTATAGGAGAATAAATGCACCACCAACAAAATCAGGTGCTTCTTGGTCACCATCAAGTATTTCTTATTCAGGCAATAACAGAACTCACATGATTAGAATACCGGATCCAGGTAGATTTGAATTAAGACTTATGGACGGTTCTGCTAACCCATACTTGTTGCAGGCTGGTGTCATTGCATCAGGATTATATGGAATGAATTTAAAATTAGATCCAGGCGAACCCTTAAGCTGTAATATGTATACAGATTATAAAAATTATCCAAACTTATCGAAATTACCAAATGACCTAGAAGACTCACTAGATATGTTAGATAATAATAAAGTTTTAAGAGAAGCTTTTGGTGATAATGTAATCGAAAGTTATATAAAACTTAAAAAAGAAGAATTATCAAATTTTGCAAAGGAAGAAATTTTTGACAAAAATAGTCCTATAACAAATTGGGAAAAACAAAATACTTTGGATTGCTAAATTATTATGGGCAACTCGAAGAATTTTGGTTGGAAACTATCAAGATATATTTTTAATAAAAATTTTAATTTTAATAGACAAAATATAATAAATGTTTGTGGTGAGAAGAATATTATTGATGCATATAAAAAAATCTCAGGCTGGAAAGATTATAATACAACACCTTTAATAGAACTAAAAAAACTATCAGATAATTTAAAATTAAAGAACATTTTTTATAAAGATGAGTCAAAAAGATTTCATTTAAAATCATTCAAAGCGTTAGGTGGAGCTTACGCAGTCGAAAGAGTTAAAGAGGGGAAAAAAAATATTACTGTTTCTACGGCGACTGCTGGAAATCATGGACGTTCGGTTGCATGGGGTGCACAGAGACTTGGATTGAAATGTAAAATATTTATCAGTGAATATGTAAGTGATGCTCGTGCTGAAGAAATGAGAAAGTTAGGTGCTGAAATAATTAGAGTTAAAGGTAATTATGAAAAATCATTGGAGGAATGCATAAATCAATCAAATAAAAATGGATGGGAGATTGTTCAAGATGTAGCTTGGGAAAATTATGAAAATGTACCTAAATTAACTATGGGTGGATATTCAGTTATGATTAAAGAAATATCAAATCAAACGGACCAATACATTACTCATATTTTTCTTCAAGCGGGTGTAGGAGGTATGGCCTCTGGTGCAATTTTAGGAGTAGCTCAATATTTCAAAAGAATACCTAAGATAATTATAGTTGAACCTGAAAATGCTGATTGTGTACTTCAAAGTGTTGATAAAGGTTCTTTGCAGAAAGTTAATATTAAAAAAGAGAGTATTATGGGAGGAATGTCATGTGGAGAGGTATCATTAGTCCCATGGAAAATATTAAAAAACTCAGTAAATCTCTGTACGAGTATTTCAGATAAAAATGTAGCGAAAACTATTGCAATGTTAAAAAATAATTATTTTTGTGAAAAGAACATAATAGGTGGAGAGTGCGCAACTCCGGGAATAATAAGTTTAATTTCAGTTTGTGAAAATCAAGATTTAAAAAATAAAATTTCACTCGATGAAAACTCTAACGTGCTAGTCATTGGTTGTGAGGGTGATGCAGATGAAATTCTTTACAAAAAATTGTTAGATGATGGAAAAAAAGAATTAGGGATTTAATGACACAAAATGCAGTTTTTTGGTTAAGGGACGATTTTAGAATTGAGGATAACCCCGCCCTTTCCTATGCATCAAGTAATCATAATACAGTATCAGCATTGTATATTTACGATAAATCCGTATTCGATGATAAACGAGAAGCACAAAAATGGTGGCTTTCTAGATCACTTGAGGAGTTTAAGGTAGACTTAGAAAAATATAATATATGTCTTGAAATTGTAGAGGGAGATCAGCTTTCAGTTTTAAAAAAAATAAAAAAAAGCGATAATATAAGTGTTTATTGGAATAAAGTTTATGAACCTTTAGAAATCAAAAAAGATAATGAAATTATTCAGTTTTTTCAAAAAAACAATATTGCTTATAAAAATTTTAGAGGAAATGTTTTAAATGAATTTCAAGAGGTAAAAAAAGGAGATGGAACTCCTTTTAAAGTATACAGCCCATTTTGGAAGAATTCTGAAAGAATTTTCTTAGAAAAAATACCTAACAAAGATCATAAAGTAAAAAAATTAAAAAAGATAAAAAAGCTTTTTAAAAAAAATATTTCTTGTAAAAATATTTTACCAAATAAAGACTGGTATAAAAAATTTGATACCTATTGGCAACCTTCAGAAATAACTGCTAAAAAATATTTAGAAAAATTTATTAAAAATGACATTTATGATTATGGTACTAAACGTGATTTTCCATCAATTAAAGGAACATCTAAATTATCACCATTTATAAGAAATGGACAAATTGGAGTAAAAACTATCTATGACCAATGTGCAAAACTTAAATCTAAAAATATTAGTGTAAGAAAATATATTAATGAACTTGGTTGGAGAGAATTTTCACATAGTTTAATTAATTATTTTCCGCAAATGCTTAAAGGAAATCTTAGAAAAGAATTTGATAAATTTCCATGGATAAATGATAAAAAAAAATTAAGTCTTTGGAAAAAAGGAATGACTGGATATCCAATTGTTGATGCAGGAATGAGAGAATTATATGAGACTGGATGGATGCATAATAGAATTAGAATGGTTGTTGGATCTTTTTTAGTAAAACATTTAAGGATAAATTGGCAAGAAGGAGAAAAATATTTTAGAAACTGTTTGTTTGATTTTAACGAGGCAAATAATGTAGCTCAATGGCAGTGGGTAGCGGGATGTGGTGCAGACGCAGCTCCATATTTTAGAATTTTTAATCCAATTTTGCAGGGAGAAAAATTTGATAAAGAAGGAGAATATGTAAAAAAATGGGTACCCGAATTAAAAAAAGTTCCACAAAAATTTATTCATAAACCATGGGAAATGGAAAAAAAATATCAAGAAGCAATAAATACTGTTATTGGAAAAGACTATCCAAAACCTATTGTCATCCATGAGGTAGCAAGAAAAGAAGCCTTAGAGGCTTTCCAATCACTTAAAAAGAAAAATTAATCTCCTATAAAATGATGAATTATAGTTCTCGATTGTGGATTTAATCTATGCTCAAACAAATATATCCCTTGCCAAGTCCCTAGTAAAAGTTTTTGATCCTTAATACTTAAAGAAATTTGATTGTTTGTGATTGCTGATTTAATATGCGCAGGCATATCATCTTTTCCCTCAGCGTTATGAATATAAAGATTATTTTTCATTGGTGCAATTTTATCAAAAAAACTTAACAAATCTAATTGAACGTCTGGATCAGCGTTTTCCTGAATAATTAATGAAGCACTTGTGTGTTGGATGCTTAAATTAATTATTCCATTTTTGAAATTATTTTTTTTTATCCATTCAAGTGTTTTATTTGTAAAATCATAAAGTTTCTGACCGTCTGTTTGGAGTATGAGATTATGAAATTTTTGTATCACTTGTTTTTTGTCTTAAAATCTATTCCATACTCTGATCTTGGTCCCTTTCTGAGACCAAATGGACCTGATATAAATATAGTAAGTGGTCTGGTTCCAGGCTTTAAATCGACTCTATGAAAAGTATTTGCAGATCTAAATCCTATGTAGCCTGGTGATCTCCAATATTTTCCACTTTTGAGTGTCTCCCAATATCCATCTCTCAAAATTATAGTTATAAAAGGAAATAAATGGTTATGAACACCCTCTCCGTGATCGTCATCGAGCATTTCATGAATTAATATGTTAAAAGGAAACCATCTTGGTCTATTCCTAAATAAAACGTAATATCTGTTCATCCATGGTTTGGCTTCATTATAATTAGGATGTGATGGCCCTCTATCAAAAACAACTTTTTTTCTACCTAATTTATCCAGAATTTTTAATAACATATTAATTTAATTTAATAACAGAGTTATTTTTTACCACAAATAAACTCTGTTTTAAAATAATTGGTCTTGAAATTTTTTCACTATCTATTTTTATTATTGATTGTGTCTTTCCAGTTTCAATGTCTACGATTAATAATCGTCCTGTTGATGTGCTCAAATATAATTTTTTACTACCTAAAACAAATCCTGTTGGTTTAATTTTTTTCCTTTTCTTTATTTTAAATTTATCAAATAAATCTGTGCTTCTGATTATTTTTCCACTTTTAGAATCTATTACTATTAAAAAACCTTCTTCACTAACTGTAAAAATAAAATCATTTACAATAGATGGTCGTAAACTGGAGTTAACAACTTGTTTCCAATTTAGGATCCCAGTTGAAGCATCTAATGAAAAAAACTCATTCATATTATTGGAAAAAAATACTGAATTATCCTCTAAAACCATATCTGAAATTTTTAAAAACATTGCATCTTCATAAATGGATTTACTTTGTGTTGGTAATTGCCACAACAATCTTCCTGATAGTGTATCCAACGCAGTTACATCACCAAGAGTATTGATAAAAATAACTTTGTTTTCTTTTATTATAATTGACATTTTTTTTTGTGATTTGATTAAAGGTTTTTCTGTTTTATAGCTCCACAATTTGTTGCCATTTTTTATAGAAAAACAACTGAGGATATTGCTATCATCTACTATAAAAAATTTATCATCTAATATTTTAATTTGTGAATTAAAAGGTGAATTATTTTTACCTGACCAAATTTTATCACCTGTTTTCAAATCAATTGAATAATAGTTTGCTAATGTATCAGCTACTATAAGTATATTTTTGTTATTCGAAAAAAAAAGAACGGGATTTTTTTTTCTTTCAGATTTTGAATAATGATTTTTTTTCCATTGTAATTTAGAGTTTTCTTTAAAATTTAAAATTGTTCCCTTATTGTCAAAAAATATTAAATTATTATCATATGAACTTATCTCTGGTTCATATTGATTAAAATACTCAATTTTTGAATAATTATATTTTGAAATTTTCTTTAGTTTACCATCGTAATTAGTAGCCCCATTATTATTTGTCATTTTATAATAATTTATGTTTTTCTTTGTTGCATTACCTATTTTAATTTTAATATTTGAATTAATTTCTTTTGTTAAAACATTTTTTTTTGGATCTATCTCTATGATATTCAATGAATTTTCATATTCAATTTTCTTATTCTTTGTCCAAAGAGTAGAGTTTGGGTTTAAGGAGCACGAACTTAAAATCAAAAGTACAATTAATTTAAATATTTTATCCACTAAAGTACCTGTTAATCATTTTTTGAGCCTCAGCTTTGATACTTGGATTTGAATTTTCTAATTCTATTATTTGGATTAAAAATTCTTTTGACTTTTCATTTTCGTTTTTTGATAAAAAATATTCGGACATTAAGTATAACGAATGAGACTTCCAAATGCTTTCTGAATTTAATATAGGTTTTAAAATTTTCAGTAAATTATTTTCGCTTGAGCTATCAGAGTTATAAAGAGCTTTTTTATAAATTATTAAATTTTTTATTTCATTTTCTAATTTTATTTCATTAATAATTAAGTCAAAAAAACTGTTGATTTGATCCCCGTTATTAATAATTTTGTTATCAATTAAAAAATTGAGTGCTAAAGGAGAATAGGTTTTATCCTTTTCATTAATAATATTTATTAAATCTTCCGAAATTTTTTTACTATTATTCTTCTCGTATAGTTGTGTAATTTCATTATATTTACTCGCTATTTTTAATTGATTTTTAGTTTTTAATTCTAAAAATATAAAAATTGATATTGTGGCTAATATAGTAATTGAACATAATCCAATTAAAATTTTTTTATTATTCAAAATGAAATTTTTAAATTTCTCTTTTCTCGTATTTTGATTAATTAACTGTATTTCTTCATCCATATTTACATCATGTTTCTTAATACAAATTGTAAAATGCCACCATTCTTATAATATTCCAATTCGTTCTTTGTATCTATTCTGCATAAAGTCTTTATTCTTTTGATATCTCCAGATAAATATTTTATTTCAACATCTATTTTATCAGATGGATTTATGCCTTTCTCTATTTTTAATACCGTCACTAGCTCAGAACCCTCAAATTTTAATTTTTTTCTATCCATACCCTCAATAAATTGCAATGGTAAGATTCCCATTCCAATTAAATTTGATCTATGAATACGCTCAAAACTTTCGGCAATAACTACTTTAACTCCTAATAATTTAGTTCCTTTTGCAGCCCAATCTCTTGAGGATCCAGTCCCATATTCTTTTCCACCAATTACTACTAAATCTGTACCTCTTTTTTTATACTCAACCACTGCATCATAAACTGGCATAATTTTTCCTTCGGGATGTAGTTTTGTAAAACCTCCTTCTGTGCCTGGAGCCATCTCATTTCTAATTCTAATATTTGCAAATGTCCCTCTCATCATAACTTCATGATTACCTCTTCTAGAACCATAAGAATTGTAATCTTTTGGAAGCACTTGGTGTTTCATAAAATATTCTCCAGTTGGGCTTTCTTTTTGGATTGAGCCAGCAGGTGAAATATGATCTGTAGTTACCATATCTCCTAAAATTAGAAGTGGTCTTGCGTCTTTAATCTCTTTAAATCCCTCTGGCTCGTCAGATAATTGATCAAAGAATGGAGGTCTTTTAACATAAGTAGAACTCTCATCCCAATTATAAATACTAGTTTTTTCAGTTTTAATTTTTTGCCATTGAACTGGTCCCTCCGATACGTTTGAATATCTTTTAATGAACATGTTTGCATTTAAAGAGTCTGCAAGTGTGGCCTCAATTTCTTTATTTGATGGCCATATGTCTTTTAAAAAAATATCTTTTCCATTTTTATCTTTTCCAAGTGGATCCTTATATAAATCAATTTCCATATGACCTGCTAATGCGTAAGCAACAACTAAAGGTGGTGATGCTAAATAGTTTGCTTTAATGTGTGGTGATATTCGTCCCTCAAAGTTTCTATTACCAGATAACACTGAAACAGCGTAGATGCTTTCTTTCTCAATTGCTGATACAATATTTTCTTTTAAAGGACCAGAATTTCCAATGCATGTAGTGCAACCATACCCTACTAAATTAAAACCAAGCATATCAAGGTACTTATTTAATCCAGCTTTTTCTAAATAATCTGTTACTACCTGAGAACCAGGTGCTAATGATGTTTTCACCCAGGGTTTAGTTTTCAAACCAAGTTCTATTGCTTTTTTTGCAAGCAAACCAGCTCCTATCAAAACATTTGGATTAGAAGTATTAGTACAAGAGGTAATTGCTGCAATAAGAATTGATCCATCTTTAATTTCAAAATCAGTACCGTTTACTTTTGAAACATTGTTTTTATTTCTTTTTGTTGTTTCTTTGAATACCTTTTTAAAGTTTAATGCTGCATCCGTTAGCAACACTTTGTCTTGTGGTCTTTTAGGTCCAGAGATCGTTGGAACCACTGTAGACATATCTAAAGAAATTTTATCAGTAAACTTGATATTGTCGCTAGACCATAATCCCTGCTCTTTTGCATATTTTTCTACAATCTTAACTGTATGTTCATCTCTGCCAGAAAACCTTAAATATCTTAATGTTTCATCATCTATTGGAAAAAAACCACATGTTGCTCCATACTCGGGCGCCATATTTGCTATAGTTGCTCTATCAGCTAAACTTAAATTTTTTAAACCTTCTCCAAAAAATTCTACAAATTTACCAACCACACCTTTGTCTCTCAAAATTTTTACAACTGTAAGAACCAGATCGGTAGCTGTTGTTCCCTCTGGTAATTTATTTTTAACTTCGAAGCCTATGACCTCAGGAATTAACATTGATATTGGTTGTCCTAACATTCCTGCCTCTGCCTCTATACCTCCTACTCCCCAACCTAAAACCGATAAACCGTTTACCATGGTGGTATGACTATCAGTGCCAACCAAAGTATCTGGAAACAAATATGTTTTTCCACCAGAACTTTCAGACCAAACTACTTTTGATAAATATTCTAAATTTACTTGATGACAAATACCGGTTCCAGGTGGAACGATTCTAAAATTATCAAATGCTTGCTGACCCCACTTCAAAAAAGAATATCTTTCTCCGTTTCTTTCAAATTCAATATCTACATTTTTTTCAAATGAATCTTTTTTTGCAGACTGGTCAACTTGGACAGAATGATCAATTACTAAATCTACAGCTGATAATGGATTGATTTTTTTGGGATCTTTATTTTTTTCTTTTACCGCCTCCCTCATTGCAGCTAAATCTGCTACCGCTGGTATTCCTGTATAATCTTGAAGTAAAACTCTTGCTGGTCTATATGCAATTTCAGTAGCAGACTTTCTATCAACTAACCATTTTTGAATTGCTTCGATTTGTTTCTTACTTACACTTACACCATCTTCATATCTTAATAAATTCTCTAACAAAACTTTTAATGACTTTGGTAGGTATGAGATACCATTAAGACCATTATTTTCTGCTTTTGATAAAGAGTAAAAATTAAAACTTTTATTATCTATATCAATAGTATCTAATGAGTTATATGAATTTTTATTTCCTGGTTTCATAAAATTGCTATCTTATAGAATATTTAGTTCAAATTATGAATTAAATTATAAATAAAATGTAGCTATACAAGCTACTAGAAGTGTAGACATAGCATAATTAAATCTTTTTATAAATTTCTCATTTGTCGCGAATCTTCTTAAAAATTTGCCTATTAATGTCCAAAAATTAATACTTATTATTGCAAATAAAAATGCAACGCCTATTACCCAAAGAGAGTATAACATAAAGTTTTGTCCTCTCTCAACATATGTCGATATCATAATAACAGCAACTATATAAGATTTAGGATTTATGAATTGAAAAAAAAAAGTTTCTATAAATTTAACAGGATTATCATTTTTATTATTTGAGTTATTTTTTGAAAAGGAAATTTTATAAGCTAAATATAAAAGAAATATAGAGCCAGCATACTTTAATATTTCTTGAAGTATGGGTAGTTTTTGAAAAATATTTATAAGACCGAAATTCATTATTGTTACTAAAATAGTAAAACCAAAAATTACACCCAGCATATGAGGGATAGTTTTTAATATTCCAAAGTTGAAACCTGAGTAAGATGCTACAACATTATTCGGTCCTGGTGAGCAACTTGTTGCAAACATAAACAAACAAAGTGAAATTATTTCTGGGTGCATATTTAATTATGCAATCGGTAAACCGTTCTCAGCTTTTTGCGAGGGATGTAGCAATGTTACTTTTCCTTCTTTATCTATAGAACCCAAAATTAAAACTTGTGATTTGATGCCAGCAATATTTTTTTCAGGAAAATTACATACACCAATTACTTGCTTTCCAACTAAATTTTCTTCATTATAAAAATGTGTAATTTGAGCAGAGGATTGTTTTACTCCTATCTCATTTCCAAAATCTACCTCAACAACCAATGATGGTTTTCTAGCTTTCTCATTTTTTTTAACTGAAATTACGGTCCCTAATCTAATATCAACTTTATTAAATATATCGTAGGTTATTTCTTCTTTCATGATTTTAATATATAATTGATTATATTTATGAGTACAGAAAATAATAAAAATTTACTTGAAAATTCTATTAAAATTTTAACAGATTTAATAGCTTTTAAAACAATTTCGGGTGAGGACAATAATTCACTTATAAATTATTGTGATGAGGTTTTAAAAAAAAATGGGGCATCCTCATTTAAAATATTTGACTCTGAAAAAAAAAGAGTAAATCTTTTTGCTACAATAAAAGCTAAGAATCAAAATGGAAAAAAACCAATAATTCTATCCGGACATACAGATGTAGTGCCAGTTTCAAAAGGTTGGTCAACAGATCCTTTTAAGGCAACAATTAAAAATAATAAACTTTATGGAAGAGGATCTTGTGATATGAAAGGATTTATTGCATGCGCTTTAGCTTATGCCCCTATTTTTTCAAAGAGTAATTTGGATAGGGATATTAATTTTTCTTTCACTTTTGATGAAGAGACCGCATGTATTGGAGCGCCACTTTTAATAAAAGAATTAAAAAAAAGAGGTTTTAATAAAGGCATATGCATTGTAGGCGAGCCGACAAATATGAAAATTATCGATGCTCACAAGGGAGCTTATGAATATACAACTTACTTTGAAGGACTTGCAGGACATAGTTCTCAACCACATAAGGGAGTAAGTGCAGTTGAATATGCTGCAAGATATGTAAGTAAATTAATTGAACTTAGAAATGAATTAAAAAAACGAGTTCCAAAAAATTCAATTTTTTCTCCTCCATATTCTACTCTTTCTATTGGTGGAATTTTTGGTGGTATTGCTCACAATGTAATAGCTGATAAATGTCATGTAAAATGGGAAACGAGACCAGTTGTAAAAGATGATGCAATTTTTTTAAATGCAGAATTAGATGAGTTTGTAAATAATAAACTTTTACCTGAAATGAAAAAAATATTTCCTAATTCAAGTATTAAGAAAGAGATTATTGGAGAAATAATTGGATTTGATAGAGACTTGAAGTCAGAGGCATGTGAGTTTGTATCTAGTATTACTGGGGATAATTCAAGAGAAGTTGTCTCTTTTGGTACTGAGGCTGGTTTATTCCAAGAAATAGGAATAAGTACAGCTGTTTGTGGACCAGGTTCAATAGAACAAGCTCATAAAATTGATGAATTCATTGAATTGAGCGAAATATCTAAATGTTTAAAATTTTTAGAGGGTGTTAAAGAAAAATCTATAAATTAAATTTTTAATTCCAGCCGCCGACAGATTTTACCTCAAGAAACTCTACTAGTCCCTCTGATCCAGCTTCCCTGCCAATTCCTGAATGTTTAAATCCTCCAAACGGTGCATCAACTGCTATACCAGCACCATTTACATCTACCATTCCAGATCTTAATTTTCTTGCGACTCTTTTTACTTTCTCAGGATCTTGGGTTTGTATATAATTTGTTAAACCGTAAGGGGTATCATTGGCTATTTTAATTGCCTCTTCTTCTGTTTCAAATGGCATAACTGATAAAACTGGTCCAAAAATTTCTGTTCTAGCTATTTCCATATCATTTTTTACATCTGCAAACACAGTAGGTTTTACATAGTACCCTTTGTCAAGCCCATTTGGTTTACCAGGACCACCTGAAACTAATTTAGCTCCCTCGTCTATGCCTTTTTTTATTAAAGTTTGGATTTTATTGAATTGTGTTTCTGAAATGACTGGACCTATGTGCTCACCTTCTTTGTTTGGATCATCAACTTGAAATTCATTTGCATATTTTTTAAGTCTTTCTACTGCTTCTTCATACATTGATTTTTCTACTAACATCCTCGTTGGAGCATTGCAAGATTGGCCTGAATTTCTAAAACATCTTAATGCCCCTCTTTCTATTGCTTCAGGATCAGCATCTTTAAAGATAATATTTGCACCTTTTCCTCCCAATTCAAGGCTAACTCTTTTAAAATCTTTTGCAGCATTTTGAGAAATTAAAGCACCTGCTCTAGTAGATCCTGTAAAAGAAATCATATTAACTTCTGGATGACTAGTAAGGGCATCGCCAGTAATCGCTCCATCTCCATTCACCAAATTAAAAACACCTGATGGAAATTTTGCTTCATCGATTATTTCAGCTAAAATCATAGATGAAAGCGGAGCTAGTTCAGAGGGCTTTAAAACCATTGTGCAGCCAGCCGATAAAGCTGGAATTACTTTTAAACAAACCTGATTCATTGGCCAATTCCAAGGTGTAATTAGTGCACAAACTCCTTTAGGTTCATATATAATTCTCTGGTCTGGAGCATGTTCTCCTAATGGTTTTTCAAATTTAAATTCTTTCAAATATCTAATAAATGATTTTATATGACTGGCACCTGTTCCTGTTTGTAATTTAGTTGAGAAATCCTTTGGAGCGCCCATTTCCATCGTAATTGCATTTGCGATATCAGCCCATCTTTTTTTATATAAAACATAAAGATTTTCTAATAATTTAATTCTTTCCTCCTTTGAGCTAAATCCCCATGTCTCATAAGCTTTTTTAGCTGCATTAACTGCTTTATTAATATCTTCTTTTCCACCTAATGAAATTGTTGCACAGCTTTTTTCTGTAGATGGATCAATTACATCTAGACTTTGTTTATTAATTGGATCAACCCATTCACCATTGATATAGAATTTTTTTTTATCGATCATTTTGGCAAATTAACCTATCTATCTATTTTTGCAAATAAATTAGTTAATTCATAGATGATAGTTGCTGCTGCTAATGAAGTAACTTCAGCATGATCATATGCTGGTGCAACTTCTACGACATCTGCCGACATCAAATTTAATCCTGATAAACCCCTCAAAACATTTACCATTTCCCGAGTTGTCATGCCTGCAATTTCAGGTGTGCCCGTTCCTGGTGCAAATGCAGGGTCCAATACATCTATATCGATTGATAAATATAATGGGTTGTTACCTACTCTTTTTTTTATTCTTTCTGCAATTTTATCTGTACCTTGAGTTTGAAATTCATCGCAGTGAATAATTTTAAAACCAAAACTTTCGTCATTTTTAAAGTCATCTTTACTATACAATGGTCCTCTAATACCAACGTGCATAGATGCATTATCTAAAAATAAATTTTCCTCTCTTGCTCTTCTAAATGGAGTACCATGAGTATATGGAGCGCCCATATAAGTATCCCATGTATCAAGGTGAGCATCAAAATGTACTAATGAAACAGGTCCATTATTAAATTTATTCATTGCTCTT
>CACCHS010000009.1 GCA_902545825.1 uncultured Pelagibacteraceae bacterium | reverse complement strand
AAAGATCAAATTAAAAACATAGCATATTACTCAATACCCGTTAAATTTCAGATCAATGGTAATTTTTTAGGATACATTAAATTTAAGAGGGCTTTATCGTTATCTAATAAGATGTTGAATTAAAACTTTGTGATGAGGATAAAATTTTAGATGTTTTAGTTAAAGAGCAAAGTCTAGACATTGTAGATCTATCAAAGATTGAAATTACAGATGATATTAAATCCGTTTTGCCATCAAACTACATAAATATGAATTTTGTTGCACCTTTTAAAGTCGAGGGAAAAAATTTACATATAGCGATTTCTGATAGTTCAAAACTTGGATTAATGAGAAATTTAAAAGCAATTACAAAAAAAAATATTGAACTTCATGCAGCTAAAGTATCTCAGATTTCTGAGTTTATTCAAAAGCTACAAAGCGAAAGTGGTGATGTTAAAATTGAAACTATAAGAAAAGAAAATAAAGAAAAAGTAAAAACTTTTGACTCAGAGCTTGGAGATGCTGGAGAAGTTTTAGAAAATAAACCTGAAGAAGAAATTGAAGCAATAGAAAACGAGTCTGAGGTAATAAAGTTCAGTACTGCTGTTGTAGCAGATGCGATTAAACTAGGTGTTAGTGATATTCATATTGAGCCATACAGATTTTCATCAAGAGTCAGATATAGACTTGATGGAATGCTTCAAGAACAAGAAGAATATAAAAAATTTTTACATGATAACTATGGTGCGGTCGTGACACGTTTTAAAATCATGGGTAAATTAGATATCGCCGAAAGAAGATTACCGCAAGACGGGGCAATTAATTTTAAAATTGATGGTAAAGTTGTTGATTTAAGATTGTCTATATTGCCAACAGCAAACAACGAAAGAATTGTAATGCGTATTCTTAACAAAGACGCAGGTGATATAACTTTGGAACAATTAAATTTTGAAGATCAAGATCTTAAAAATTTAAGAAAAGCTATTCATAGTACCCAAGGTCTTGTATTAGTAACTGGACCGACTGGATCAGGTAAATCAACAACTCTTTATAGTATTTTAAAAGAAGTAAGCAAACCACATCTTAATATTTTGACTGCAGAAGATCCTGTTGAATATGAATTAGATGGTGTTGGCCAAGTACAAATTAAAGATGACATTGGTTTATCGTTTGCCTCTGCTTTGAGATCTTTTTTACGTCAAGACCCAGAGATAATTCTGGTAGGAGAGATGAGAGATAAAGAAACGGTTGATATAGGATTAAAGGCTGCATTAACAGGTCACTTAGTATTTAGCACACTTCACACCAACGATGCGCCAAGCACCATCACACGATTACAAAATATGGGAACACCAGATTATTTAATCAGTGCAGCAACTCAAATGGTACTTGCACAAAGATTAGCTAGAAAAAACTGTAAAGATTGTAGAGTTCCAGACGAAGATGTTACACCAAAAGTTTTAACTGACTTAGGTTTCACCCCAGAAAAAGCATCTAGAGTAAAAGCCATCAAAGGCAAAGGTTGTGCAAAATGTAAAAATACTGGTTATAAAGGTAGACAAGGAATTTACGAAATATTAGTAGTGTCAAAACCAATTAAAGAAGCAATTTTGAAACAAGCTACAACACCTGAATTAAGAGCAATTGCAATTAAAGAAGGTTTTCAAACCATGCAAGATATGGGTAGAAGAATGATCGCAAATGGAGATTTAAATTTTAGAGAATTCGAACGAGTCTTATCAGCTAGTTAGTGATGGAAGTATTTACTTATAAAGGTATATCATCAGGTAAATACGTAGAGGGTGAAATAGAGGCTCTTAATCAAGACGAGGCATCTTTTAAACTTAAAGAACAAAAAGTAATTATTACTAATTTAATCAAAACTAAAAAGAAAAAAGGCGAAAAAAAAGAAAAAGCAAAAGGTAAAGGCTTTTCTTTATTTGGGAAAAAAAAGATTAAAGTGGAGGATATCTTAATTTTCTCAAAGCAGTTTGCCACCATGGTAAAAGCCGGATTGCCTATTTTGCAAACACTTGCAATGTTAAGAGATCAATTAGAGTCTCCCGCAATAAAAGAAGTCATTGAAGACATTAGAAAAAGTTTAGAGGGCGGTGTTACATTATCGAAATGTTTCGAAAAATATCCTCAACACTTCGATAACGTATATGTAAACTTGATTAGAGCAGGTGAGGCCAGTGGTAAATTAGATGTTTTTTTACTCAAAATTGTTGACGATTTAGAGAAAAAAGAAAAAATCAAAAAGAAAATTAAAAGTGCTCTTATGTATCCTGGTATTATGTTTACCACAGCCATGGTTGTAAGTGCGTTTATGTTAATTAAAGTTGTTCCAGTATTTGCTGAAATGTACGAGGGTATGGGCCTCGACTTACCTAAGCCTACAGCAATAATTATGGGAATGAGTGATTTTCTAAGAGGAACCGGAGGAAAAATTCTCTTTTTAACTTTAGTTGGAGGTTATTTCTTATTTAAGTACCTAACAACTAAAAATGCTGCAATACAATATAGATGGCACAAACAAGTTTTAAAATTACCTGTATTTGGAGATTTAATTCTAAAATCATTAATTGCACAAATTTCTTTGATTATGGGAAATTTGAGTGCAGCTGGGGTAAATTTATTAGAAAGTATTGAAATTGCAAAATCTGTAAGCAAAAATGTGGTGGTCACTGAAGCTTTAGAGAATGTCAAAAAAGGTGTTTTTTCAGGCGAGACGTTGACAAAATTATTTTTAAAAGAACCATTATTTCCACCAACCTTCAGCCAATTAGTATCGGTTGGAGAGCAAACCGGACAACTTGATGAAATGTTTAATTCAGTTGCAAGATATTATGAAGCTGAATTTGATACCGCTGTAAATAATATGTCGAGTTTAATTGAACCAATAATGATTGTTTTCATGGGTGTTATGATCGGTGGGCTTATGATTGCAATGTATTCACCAATATTCAATGTTGGTGCAATTATGGGTGGTTAAATTTTTTTAGATAAAATTAAATGGTTTACCCATTGTTGTTGGTCTTTTTTAAAAACTGCATCATCCATGATTTGTTTAATAAAAAAAGTACCTAAACCACCAGGTTTTATATCATCTAATTTTCTGTGTTGAATATTTTCTGCAACAACAGGTTTTCCTTTATCAAAAAATCCAATCTCTAAATTATTGTCCTTTAAAGAAATTTTTATTTGCATATGATCTGTTGTATTTTCGACACCTTTATATGCATGTTTAACTATATTTTGTGCAGCTTCTGCAATCGCTAAAACTAATTCTTCTTTAAGTTCATTGTCTAACTTTAGTTTATCAAAAACTTCTCTAGAAAAAACTCTGACCTCTTTTAAACTCGCCGTGTGTACCAGAAAATCTTTAGACTCTGACAAATCCATTATTCTAAGTTTAGTATTTGCTCCAACTTCGCCATCATTATAACTTTTAAAACAGATTTACTAACCTCTTTAACAACTACTTTAGTATTATTTTCTAAAGCTTTTTGATGACTTTCAATGAGAACTGATATTCCTGAAGAGTCCATGTAGGAAACGTCTTTGAGATTAAGGTGAACCTCTTTACCAGACTCTACAATTGGTAAAATTACCTCTTTTGCTTTTTCAGTTACATCCATATCAATTTCTCCATTAAGAAAAACTGTAGATATATTTCCCTCTTCTGTAATTTTATAACTCATGAAAGAATACTGATAACATTAATAATAAATTATTAAAATCTCAAATTTGGGCCAAAATGAGCATATTTTTTAAAAAAAACTAGTTTTTTAAGCAAATTTAATAAAACTTCATTCTTTACATAATGATTATAAATATTAAGAATATGGATATTAAAAAATTATGACTATAGGGAGGTCTATGACTAATAAAAATAAAAACAAAAAAGGTTTTACATTAATTGAATTGTTAGTTGTAGTTGCAATTATTGGTGCATTAGCAGCTGTAGGAGTAGTTGCTTATAATGGATATATTGGAGCTGCAAGAGTTAATGCAACAAAAGCAATCCATAACAACATCGTTAAGTATATAGCTAACGAAAGAGGAAAATGTGCAATCGATGAAAGTGCGTCTATCATGGGTGGTACGGCTACATGCTCAAGTGAAGCTGATGATATTGTGACAGCACTTACAACAGAGGCTACAACTCCTCTTCAAGACAAAGACCCTTATGATGGTGGTATATCAGTTGTTGCTACGTTGCCAGCTGATGCGGGTACTCCACCTGTATCAATGAAAAGAGGTAATGCTCACATGACATCTGTGGGCGACGTGATTACACTCACTACTTATATAGATAAAGACGATACGACGATGACATCAACTATCACAATTGAGTAAGGTCTTAAAAGTAGAGAAGTATTTTTGGTGCTAAAAAATTTTAGAGGGTTCACTTTAATTGAACTGTTAGTAGTAGTCGCAATTATTGGAGCCCTCGCAGCAATCGGAACACTTGCTTACACTGGATATGTAGGTGGAGCCAAAAAGTCCGCAGCAACAAATGTGATGCAGCAAATAGCATTACAAGAACAAGAGTACGAATCTATTAACGGAAGTTACTTTATACAAGCTTCTTGCACCCCAAGTGATGAAAATGTTGAGGAAATCAATACCGATCTTTTTGAAACCACCGCAGATGAACCAGTTGTTGATCTTGATGGATGGAGAGTTTGCGTAGATACGCATACAACAGGTTTTGAAGTAAAAGCTTGTGAGTGGGATGCTACACTATCATCATGCAAAGCTGGAGAAGAAGTACTTACGTTAAATACTAAAGGCGCAAGAAATTTTTAATTAAAGCTGTCTACCCCCCAAAATGGATACTTTATTCCTTTTTAAAAAATTGATAAGTAAATAAACTTTATTTATGAAAAAAATAATTATTACTTTGTTGCTACTTCCAATTCTAAGTAATTGTACACAGTACTCTGCTATAATAGGCCCAAGTTATACTTTAGCTGAAACTGGAAATTTCTTACAAACAACAACATCTCTATCAAGTTCGATTGCGGCAAATAAAGTTAAATCAAATTTTATTCAAGAAGTTAAAAGTGATAATTTTTGCAAAAAATTTCACACCTCAGAGCTAAGTGAAATATTTTTTGAGACATTAGACGATATGGATTGTGTTCATGATCCAATGAGTATCTATAGATAATTCATAATTAAAATCTACGACAGCCTATTTTGATCAGAAATGTGTTTTTATCTTAAATTTTATTGAAATTAATCCTTATTTTTCAAATTTAAAAAAAATTGAATTTTCAATTATTTGATCTATGTTCTTTGTTTTTATGAGTTCTATTAGACTGAATTATTTTATTAAAAAGACCAAATTATTAAAAATAATTTTTGGCTTATTATTTTTTTTTGGTTTTGTAATTAAACCTGCATTTTCATCTGAGAAAAATGTTACTTACATGCAAATTTTGCAGAACCCAAATGATCTAGATTTAAATTTAAAGTACGCTCAACAACAAGGGAAAATGGGAAACTTTAAACAAACCATTTCAACTCTTGAAAGATTAAATATGCTTTACCCAGATAATGTTGAGATAAAATTATATTTACTTTCAGTATTAGTTCAGGTCGACTCTCCTGAAAAAGCAAATACAATAATTGAAGAGATGAAGTTAAGAAGAGATCTAGATCCTGAAGATTTAGAAACCCTTATAGAAATAGAAGAAGAGTTAAGAGATAGAGAACCAAGTCTGTGGAATTTGACAGCAGATATTTCAACTGGCGTAGTTTATACAGATAATGTTAATAGTGTTTCTAAAAAAAGATTGCAAAGTTCATCTGATGAAATAACTGGTTTTAATTCTGCAAAATATGACAGAACATTAAGCGGTGGTCTTGGTATATCTGCATCAAGACCAATTGGCGAAGAGTCATCTTTTTTAATAAATTTAAATCATAGTTCTTCAGAACAATATGCAGAAACTGACGATGACTATCAAAGTTATGGTTTAACATTTGCTTTTGATACAGTGTACGGTAATCAAAGTTTAAGTCCGTACATGATGTTTAGTAAATCAGATTATCAAACAGATGCAGATAGCTTTTCAACAATGTATGGTATAGGAGGTTTCTTTTCAGTAGGTGAAAGAAATTCTTTTAGTTATGGATATTCTTTTGCTGACTCAAAAGGAAATCATAACTCAACTGATGATACTGCAATGGAAACAAATTCTACCGCACACAGTTATACTTTAGGTCATGATTATATTTTAACGCAAATAATATCTACAAGTTTTAGTTTAGGATATAGTGACACTGATGCAAGAGTAGATGCGGGAAATGATTACGAAACTTATGATATTGGTTTTGGACTTAATTTTGCTTTCCCATGGGCGTATATAGCAGTTAGTAACGCTATGAGTTTTAATGATTATAAAAAAGAGGATACTTCAGTTAATTCAAATAAATTAAGATCAGATTACACAAATACTTTTGATATAATGTTAACAAAGGCTATAGGAGATATTTTTCCAGCAATTGATCCAAATAGAAGTTTATTTATAAACTTATCTTATGAAAAAGTTATTTCTGAGGCTAATATTATAAACTACGATTACATATCCGATTCCTTTTCATTAAGTTTTTCGAGATCATTCAGGCTAAATTAATAAAATTTTCAATTTATTGTTGAAATTTAGTGCTTTTTCTAGCGCTCAATATGAGTTTTTTTTCATTTAATTTTTCGATAATTTTGCTAGTTTCAAGGAAATGAAAAAACTAATATCGTCAATTATAGCAATTGTATTTGCACTCAACGTAAGTGCTTACGCTGAGGAAAAATTAACTATTGAAAAACAATTAGTTGGAATTGTTGGAGCTATTTCAGGAACAGTTAAAACCGAAACAAGAGAATTAAAAGCAGGCGATAAAATTTATTTAAATGAAACAATATATGCGGGAGTTGGCGCTGGTACTCAAATATTACTTTTAGATCAATCCACTTTTACGATTGGTGAAGACTCAGAAGTAGTAATGGATACGTTTGTGTTTGATCCTGAGACAAATGATGGAAAAATAGTAGCAAGCGTTAAACAAGGAAGTTTAAAAGTTATATCCGGATTAATAAGTAAAAAAAATCCTGACAGCCTAACAGTTGAAGTTCCAGAGGGAACACTAGGCTCAAGAGGAACTGAGTTCCAAACAATAGTTTCAAAAGGAAAGACAGATACTTTATTAATAGGTCCAGGAAAAAATAACACTTTAGGAATGAGACCTGGAGCAGTTTTGGTTGGTAATAAGTTTGGTCAAACTTTATTGAATAATCCATATAGCATTACTTCAATGACAAAAAATAAGGCACCAGGACAAGCTAAAAAAATTACAAAAAATCAATTAAAGAAATTTAATAAAAAAATGAAAGCTTTAAGAGTTGCTAAGCTTTCTAAAGATGACAAGAAAGTTCAAAGAAAAGCAATTAAAAAAGAATTAAGAAAAGAGCTTAAGTCATTAGGTTTTGAGAAAGAAGAAATTAAAACTATCATTAAGCAAAACATTCAAAAAGATAAAGAGAAGAAAGTAAAAATTAAAGCTGAAAGAGCAGAAAAGAAAAAAGCTAAGAAAAAAGCTAAAGCAGAAAATAAAAAAGGTAAAAAGAAAAAAGCTAAAAAAGGAGATAAGAAAAAAGGTAAAAAGAAAAAAGCTAAAAAAGGAGACAAGAAAAAAGCTAAAAAAGCAGATAAGAAAAAAGCAAAACCTAAAGCTAAGAAAAAAGAAAAAGCTAAAGCAAAACCTAAGAAAAAAGCAAAAGCAAAATCTAAACCAAAAGCTAAGAAAAAAGCAAAACCAAAAGCTAAGAAAAAAGCTAAACCAAAAGCTAAGAAAAAAGCAAAAGCAAAACCAAAGAAAAAGAAAAAAGCTAAGCCGAAACCTAAAAAGAAAAAGAAAATAGCTAAAAAGAAAAGAGTAGTTAAGAAGAAAAAAGCAGCTAAGAAGAAAAAAGCTAAGAAGAAAAGAAGAAAAAAGAAGTAATTAGATCTCTTCTTAACTAAGTTTTATTTACATTATATAAATTCAATATAAGCTCAAGTTGTGAAAGCGTTTCTTCAAAAAAATACAAATTATTTTATTTTTTTTGCAATACTATTACTACTAATTTCAATAAAGATTATTAATCCACCATTTATAAAATCGGTTTCATACTTAAGTTTTGATTTGTATCAGAAAGTATTTGCAAAAAAAAAAGATAGCGATGTAGTAATAATTGATATTGACGAAAAAAGTCTTGGAAAATTTGGACAGTTTCCTTGGAACAGGACAGTTTTTGCAAAAATACTAGATCAATTAAATACATCAGATCCAAAGGCAATTGGTTTTGATATATTTTTTACAGAGAAAGATAAACAATCACCTGAAGAAATAATAAAATCTTATGGTCTCATACCCTCTGATGTTGCTGAACTTCAAAATTTAAAAAGTCCAGATGATCTTTTTGCTGAAAAATTAAAAGAGTCCAAATCTATTATTGCAGTGTTAGGAAGCAACGTACCATCACATTCAAATTATGATAGAAAAGCTAAGGCTAGATTTTTGTCAAAAGGTGGAGACCCTTTTGAATTCACATACTCCTATCCTTTTTCAATTGGATCACTAGAAGTATTGGAAAATAATGTAAAAGGTTTAGGCTCGATATCTTTTTTAGATCAATTAGATGGCATCATTAGATCTTTGCCACTTATTGTTCAATTGAATAAAAAATTATACCCAACAATTGGACTTGAAATGGTTCGAGTGGGTGAAAAACAAAAAAATATTTATGTAGAATTAAATGAGGTTGGAATTAATAGAATTAGTGCAAGACCTCACAAAATTGAGTCTGACCCAAATGGAATAATTTGGATTAAATATAAAAAATCTCAAAAGAAGCAATATATATCTGCAAGTGATGTCTATGAGGGAAACTTTGATAAATCTTTTTTTCAGAATAAATATGTGCTTATAGGTGCATCTGCACAAGGACTTTTTGATTTAGTAAAAACACCCTTGGGAATAACTATTCCAGGAGTAGAAGTTCACGCTAATGTTATTGAAAATATTTTAGATAAATCTTATTTAGTTAGAAATCCAAATACCTATATTTTTGAATTATTGTTTTCTATAATTGTTGCTCTTGCTACTTTTATATTATCTCAAAAAATAAAACCGAGGTACAGTCTATCAATTTTTTTTGGAAATATTTTAGCTATTATAATTATAGGATTTTCAGTTTATAAATTTAAATCCCAACTAGTTGATATAAGTTATCCACTTTTCATAGTCACTGTAACATTCTTAACTGGATTATATTTTAGATTTATTGAAGAAAATAAACTTGCTTTAGAAAACTTACAAAAGGAAGCTAAGCTTTTAAAAGAAAGAGAATTAGCTGCGGGTGTTCAAAAAAGTTTATTTCCAGATATATCTAAATTTGAAAATTTTATTTTTGCAAGAAATGTACCTGCAAGAGATGTTTCGGGAGATTATTTTGATGTTGTAAGATCTACACCTGAAGAATATTTTTTTACATTAGCTGATGTATCTGGGAAAGGAATAAAAGCTGGAATGTATATGGCAAAAGCTTCTTCAATCTTTAGAACCCTTACCAATCTCAAATATCCAATTGAAAAAGTTGTTTTTGGAGTAAACAATGAATTAGTTGAAGCTAAATTCAAAGGAATGTTTGTTACTGCTGTTTTTGGAAAATTAAATATTAAAACTGGTGAAATGGTTTTTATTAACGCTGGTCATGAAAGTATTTTAACTTTCGATCAAAATAAAAATTATGAGTATATAAAATCTGAAATGCCACCAATCGGAATTGTAAAATATTTTTCAGAGTCTATGGTCAAATCAAATACAATTAACATGAAAGATAAGACTTTTGTAGTTTACACTGATGGAGTTACCGAAGGATATCTTCAGAATGGAGAGGAATTAGGAAGTGAGGGGGTTCAGAATATTATAAATAATATTTCAGAAGTAACTCCTAAAGTTATAGTTGAGTCTATTGAAAAGAAATTAAATTGGGGTGCGGAAAAATTAAGAGATGATATCACTTGCATGGCAATAAATATAAAAAATACAGAATTAATCAAAAAAAATCCCCATAAAAAGACAGAAAAAAAATAAATGATTATTTACTAAAATTAATATAATACAGTATTTTGTATTATGAATAAGACATTAATAATTTTAATTTCTCTAATTTTATTTTCACCATTAAATGCAGAGAGTGGCACACAAAAAGTTTTAGATAACGTTTATAGCAAAGGTTCAGAGACTGTAGAAAAATTCATATTTAATTTATTACCAGATGGCCCTGGTGATACAGAAGTATCAATACAAGTTAAGCAAGATAATAAACCAACTGGATCAATTATGTTTGTGAGACCCTTTTCAATTGAAGATGATAGTGTTTTATTTTACCAAGCTCAGTTTAATAATTCCTATATATCTGGCAAAAATAGAAAATCTATTAATTATGGATTGGGAAAAAGAATCTTATCCGATGATAAAAGTTATTTTATGGGTCTGAACAGTTTCTTTGACTTAGATCATAAATTCAATAAAAGATTAAGTCTTGGTGCAGAGTTATATGCATCAAATTTTGAATTGAATGGAAATTATTATTTTGGTTTTGGTGGTGGTAATCATATAAGAGACAATACCGAAAGAGTGTTAGATGGTAGAGAGCTAAATATTAAAGGCCAAGTGCCCTATACACCTTGGGCTAATATAGCCTATAATAATTATAAATGGCTTTCAGAAAAAAATTCTGATGACTCATCAGGAGATAAATTTAAAGGGGAATTTTATGTAACAAATAATTTCACTTTTGAATTTGGGCTTGATGATAATAATATCAATAAAGATCAGTATTTTGCAAAATTAATTTATTTACCTTATAGCAAAGAAAGGCCAACTATGGCTGATGGACACTCAAGTAAAGCTTTTTTAAACTCAGATGTAAGAGAAAAAATGTTACAGAGAGTTGAGAGAAGTAATTTATTAGTTCTTGAATTAGAGTCATCCGGTGTAGTTGTTGTCAATGGAAACTAATATGAAAAAAATATTTTTATTTTTATTTATTATTTTTTTTACAACAAAAGTTTATTCAGCAAATCCTGCAACTGGTGATGCTACTGAGTATATTGTAGAACTTCAAAAAGTTGAATTATGTGAAGACAGTGCATGTTCAACGAGCACAACAGTCGGCGATACATCAGCATCTTTTAATATAGCTTCAAGCTCTGCAGGAGCCGAAGTAGGAAAATTTGCTAAAACAACTGGTTTGCCTATAGGCACAACTTTTACACATTTAAGGGCTACGGTTAGCAGAACTTTTACGATTTCAGGATCGGTTACTACAGATAATGGTGATTGTATGACTGATGGTGGTACTGACGCTAGCGCAACTCAGCTTTTAGTTGGTAAACTCACCGGATCAGCAGTTTCAACATCAATGTTTTTGCCGAATACAGGTAGTTATGGTGCTACAGATGGTACAAGAGATGGTGATGTTGGTTCATCAAATATTGACATGGATTACTCATCACCACAATATGCAATATCAATGACAGTTTCAGGATCTACAGCAGTTATGATTTACAAATTGGCAAATCCTTATACAGTAAAATTTAAGTCACCTTTAATAAAGGTTAAATTTAAAACAAAGGATGCAGTTGGCGCCTTTAGACTTGATGCGGCAACTGATGTTTGTTCTATGTACCCAGAGGAACCTTTAGTCAGTATCGATATTCAGTAAAAATCTAATTTATTAATTCTTGTAATTTATTTTGTTTTTCAAGTTCTCTAAGCTCTTGATATCCTCCCACATGATATTCATCTACAAATATTTGTGGTACAGTTCTTTTGCCGTTGGCTTTTTTAATCATTTCCTCTATTAAACCTTCTTTTGATGTAATATCAATTTCTGTAAAAGTGGCATTGTTTCTTGCAAGTAATCTTTTTGCTGCATCACAAAAATTACACATAGGACCTGTATACATAATTATTTTTTTCATAAATTATATATAGTCATTTTTTTTTATTTTTCTTCTAATTTCTTTTCTTGAAATCTCAAACTTTTTTCTATGTTTAATACTTTGATTTTTTGCTCTTTTTCTCCAAAGTCGAAATGAGGATGGTTTTAAGGTTTTTCTCATTATTTTTATAACCTCATTTTCAGTTTTCCCTGTAATTTTTTTGATATCCTCAAAAGTTATCCGATCGGCCCAAGCTGCCCATATAACCCAATCTGGACTCATGCGATTTGGCTCAGGATTTTTAACCTTTGTTTGGGGTCTGTGACTTTTTTTCATATAAAAATTACTAAATTTAAATAAATGATTGATGCTTTTCTATCAACATATGTTATATTGGAAATAGATAGTCCTATCTAGCCATCTTTAGCTCCCGGTTTTTTAGGACTATCACCCAAATGCTACCTCTCGAATTTTTCCTTTTTTTACAAATTATTTTATTTTTATTTATAACACCAGGTACTCCTAGAATAGTAATAATATCTAATTCAATAAATTATGGGGTAAAAAATTGCATATGGACTGCTTTGGGAGATATAACTGCTAATATAATTCAAGCAACTTTAGTAATTTTTTTTATTGGTTCGTTTTTTTCTGATTATCCAATATTTTTGATAATCTTAAAATGGACTGGGATTATGTACTTATGCTACTTAGCATATGATTTATACAATTCGAGTTTAAATAAATTTAATTCAAAATCCTCAAAAAAAAAAAATATCTTTTCCTTTTTTAATGATGGCTTTGTTATTGCTGGCACTAGTCCAAAAGCTTGGATGTTTTTTCCTTTTATTTTTCCACAATTTATTGATTTTCAAGGTAATTATGTAATTCAATTTATTATCTTAATTTCAACCTATGTTTTTTTAGATTTCTTATCATTGATGGGATATGCCGTACTCGCTAATAAACTAATACATTGGATCAAAGCGAATCCGCAAAAGATAAATAGAGTTTCGGCATTTGCTTTAATCGTTATTGCTATATTAATAAGTATTTTACAAAAAAATTAAAAAAGTGATAAAAATGCAACACAATAACCTTGTTTTTTATAGAATTTTGTTAAATTCAACTATTCGTTTATTAACGAATCTGTGTACTATTAGTGCTAAATTTGCTACTAAAGCGTAATTAATTAATAAATATTTATAAGGTTTAAAATGAAAAAATTATTAATAACAATCCTAGGTTTGTCTCTGTTTTGTTTTTCGGCTAACGCTTTCGAGAAAAAAATTGGTTTTTCAGCGTCAATGGCAATGTTGGACACTACAGTAACTGACGATATTGATAGTAATGGAACAATCAATACATCTAAAGATATAAGTAACGACGTGGTTATTCCTTCGTTGTTTTTAGAATTTGCTACAGATTTACCAAATGGCGCTAAAGCTTCGTTTGGAATAGATTATATTCCGATGAGTGCTGAGCTTGAAAGCCGATCAACAACTCAATCATCAAATGGAGGAGCAAATGGCACTAACAGTGGTACTCTTGATGCGAGCAACCATGTTACGGCATACGCAACTCTTGGAGGTGATGTAGCTGGTAATCATGTTTTTGCACTTGCTGGAATGATGTTTGCTGAAGGTGAATACGACCTTAAATCAGTTTCATCAACAAATAGAACTGGCGATGTAAATATTAAAGGTACTAAATTAGGTATTGGAATTGAAAGAGATATGGGAGAAGGTTTTATGAGAGTAGTTTTATCTGATAATGACTATGATCCAGTTTCTGCAACAACTTCTAATGCTACTAAAGTAACAGCTGATATTGACAGTACTAACTTGACAGTATCATTTGGAAGATCATTCTAATTTATTTTTAAAATAAAATTAATAAAAAAGCCCTCTTATGAGGGCTTTTTTTTTGGGTGATTTATTTTGGTAACTCTTATAGATATATTCTGATGAGACTTGGATTTATAGGAACTGGTCAAATTTCAAAAGCAGTTATTTTGGGAATTTTAAAATCTAAAATAAAATACTCAAAAATTTTCATTTCTAAACGTAGTCCCAAGATCTCGAAGTTATTAAGCAAAAAAAGTAAAAAAATAATAATTTATGATGATAATCAAAAAATTTTAGACTCCAGCGATTGGATTTTTTTAGCTTTGACACCAAAAGTTGGAAATGAAATCATAAAAAAATTAATTTTTAAAAAAAAACATTTGATAATAAGTTTTATATCAACGATAAAAATGAAAGATCTGAAAAAATTAATTAGAGCAAAAGCCAAAATAGTTAGAGCAATACCTTTGCCACCTATATCACTCAAAAAAGGACCAGTGCCGATTTTTCCACCAAATAGAAAAGTTAAAGAATTTTTTAACAAATTAGGAAATACAATCGAGATAAATCGTGAGAATTTATCTTTAAATTTTTGGGCTACATCATCTATGATGGCGCCATTTTATGAAATTTTACATTGTCTATCATTATGGTTAGTTCAAAAGGGTGTTAAAAAACACAATTCTCAAAAATATATAACTTCTTTATTTCTTGCGCTGGCAGAAGATGCCAATGAAAAATCTAACGATTTAAAAAAATTGGTGAAAGAATCGCAAACACCGAAAGGATTAAATGAACAATCTCTTAAAGAGTTAAAAAAACTTGGTTTTTACAATTCATTAAATAAAACGACTGGGGTTATTTTAAAAAGATTAAAGAAAACAAAATAGAGAATGAGTGAAACAGAAATTTTACAGATTGAAAATATCTCAAAGTATTTTGGTGGTTTAGCTGCTGTAAATAATTGTTCTCTTAAAATTAAAAAAGGGTCTATTACAGGTATTATTGGACCTAACGGGTCTGGAAAAACAACACTATTTAATTTAATTGCAGGAAATTTAAAATCTTCCAAAGGAAGTGTAATATTCAATAATGAAAATATTACCAATATGCCATCTTATCAACTTTTTTCAAAAGGACTTTTGAGAACTTTTCAAATTGCTCACGAATTCTCAAATTTAACTGTATTAGAGAATTTAATGATGGTACCTAGCAATCAATCTGGAGAAAATTTAATTACAGCACTTATTAATCCCAAGCTTGTTGAGAGAGAAGAGGATCAATTAAAAGAAAAGGCTTTACAAGTAATAGAATTCTTAAATTTAAAACACCTATCAAATGAACTTGCAGGAAATCTATCTGGAGGTCAAAAAAAACTTCTTGAGCTTGGAAGAACTATGATGGTTGATGCAAAACTTGTATTACTAGATGAGGTAGGGGCTGGAGTTAATCGCACATTACTAAAAGATTTAGGAACAGCCATCCTAAGACTTAACAAAGAAAAAGGTTACACTTTTTGCATGATAGAACATGATATCGATTTCATTAGTAGAATGTGTGATCCTGTTATAGTTATGTCTGAGGGATCAGTTCTATTTGAGGGCACTTCTGATGAAGTAAAGAAAAATGACAAAGTAATTGATAGTTATTTAGGAAGAAGCAATCAAAAAACTATGGATGTCCAATAATGCATTTTTTTGAAGGAAATCAAATGACAGCTGGTTACGGTAATGGACCAGATATTATTTCATCATGTACAATTAAAGTTAATAAAGGTGAAATAGTTGCAATATTAGGACCAAATGGTGCAGGCAAATCTACAGCAATGAAAGCAATGCTTGGTTTGCTTAATTTAAAATCTGGAAATATTAAAATAAATGGAACAGATATTTCAAAACTTTCCCCACAAGAAAGGGTTAAATCTGGTATTTCGTTTGTGCCACAAACAAAAAATGTTTTTTCTGAACTGACAGTAAGAGAAAATTTAGAAGTCGGAGCATTTTTAAGAGAAGATAATATTAACGATGTTATCGAAGAAATTTATGATCTTTTTCCAATACTAAGAGAAAAAAGTTCTCAAGTTGTTGGGCAGTTATCTGGCGGGCAAAGACAGCAGGTAGCCTTGGGCAGAGCTTTAATGATAAAGCCATCAGTATTAATGTTGGATGAGCCAACCGCTGGTGTCTCACCGATAGTAATGGATGAATTATTTCAACATATATTGAGAGTAAAAGAGACCAATGTTGGAATAATTATGGTTGAACAAAATGCCAAACAAGCACTAAGTATATCTGATCGAGGCTATGTTCTAGTTACTGGACAAAATAAATTTGAAGGTTCTGGAAGTGAACTATTGGAAGATCCAGAAGTAAGAAGATCTTTTCTTGGAGGATAATTTGGAATTATTAAATGCAGTAATTTTATTATTAAATTACACTGTAATGCCAGCTATTACTTACGGATCTCAATTAGCACTAGGTGCAATTTTTGTAACATTAATTTATGGAGTACTTCGATTTGCTAATTTTGCAACCGGAGATATGATGTCTTTTGGGACAATGTTCGCTGTTCTACTCACATATTATTTTCAATCAGCTGGAGTTGGACTAGGATTTTTACCTACAGCATTATTGACTCTACCTTTAGCGATCCTTGCTATGATTTTATACATGTTATTTATTGATAAATTTGTTTTTAAATATTACAGAATAAGTAAAAGTGCACCTGTTCAGTTAGCTATGGTTAGTGTTGGTGTAATGTTTGTTACTCAGGCAATTATAAGAATAATTATAGGACCATTTGATAGGAGATTTATGGATGGTGAAAAATTTATACTTAAGGCCTCTGAGTTTAAAGAAATGACAGGACTAAGCGAGGGACTTACTATCAAATCTACACAGGCAATAACACTTGTGGTTACAATTATTTTAGTTTCAACATTATTTTGGTTTTTAAATAAAACTAAAACTGGCACAAGTATGAGAGCATACTCTGATAATGAAGATTTAGCTTTACTATCTGGTATAGACCCTAAAAAAGTTGTTATGATCACTTGGATTATAGCTGGATTTTTGGCGACAGTTGGAGGAGTCTTATACGGCTTAGATAAAAGTTATAAACCATTTGTTTATTTTAATAATATGCTTCCAATTTTTGCCGCAGCAATTGTAGGAGGGATCGGTAACCCCTATGGTGCATTTTTAGGTGGTTATGTAATAGCATTTGCTGAGATTTTGGTTACTTATGCTTATAAAAAGTTTTTTATTTATTTATTACCCAAGTTTTTAGAGCCAGATTCTTTAGTACAATTATTATCTACGGATTATAAATTTGCGGTTTCTTTTTCAATATTAGTAATTGTGTTGTTGTTTAGACCTTCTGGTATTTTTGAGGGAAAAAAAATATGAGAAGATATTTTAATATTATAGCTGCTTATTCTATTATGTTATTTTTAATAATCATAGTTGGAATATTTCAATCGTGGTCGATTGCATTATCTATTCTTAATTATTGTTTAATTTCTGCAGTGATGACTATGGGAGCGAATATTCAATGGGGATACGCAGGTTTGATTAACTTTGGCATTATGGGTTATACAGCTCTTGGAGGGTTAGCTGTAGTTTTAGTTTCAGTTGCGCCTGTTCCTGAAGCTTGGAGCGCAGGAGGATTAAATATTATAGGTAGTTTAATTTTGATAATTAGTCTGGTTTTAATTGTAAGATTTTTTTTAAAAAAATATAAAAATCACAAATATAAAAATTATTTTATTACATTTTCGATTATATTTGGGGTAATTTTAATTAGGTTTGTTGCGTTCCCAGGTATTGAAGCAATTGAAGCAGTTAATCCAGCAAAAACTGGTTTTCTTGGTGGACTTGGGATGCCAGTATTATTTTCTTGGATTATTGGAGCAATTTTTGCAGCTGGGTTAGCATTTATTGTTGGTAAAATAGCTTTAGGGTTAAGAGCTGACTACCTTGCTATAGCAACATTACTAATTGCTGAGATAGTTGTATCAATTATTAAACATGAAGATTGGTTAGCAAGGGGAGTTAAAAATGTAATTGGATTGAAAAGACCAGTTCCCTACGAGATAGATCTACAAACCTCTCCGTGGTTTATTAATTTTGTTGAAAAACTACATCAAGGAAAATTAAATTTATTAAGTTCGGTTTCTGATAAAAAAGATATGTTAAACCAATTAGTCATAGATGCATCATCTGTATATGTAAAACTCTGTATGACTGGTTTATTTTTATCGGTGGTTATAATTTTATTAATCCTTACTCAAAAAGCTCTTTATTCACCTTGGGGAAGAAAAATGAGAGCGATTAGAGATAATGAAGAAGCTGCAGGTGCAATGGGTAAAAATGTAGTCAAGGAGCATTTGCTTATTTTTATTTTAGGATCAGCAATTGTTGGTTTGGCGGGTGCAATGATGGTGACTAATGATGGCTTGTTTACCCCTGGAAGCTATAGACCAATGAGGTATACTTTTGTTATTTGGGTAATGGTAATTGTTGGCGGTACTGGTAATAATTTTGGAGCAATATTAGGTGGATTTGTAGTGTGGTTTTTATGGGTAGAGGCAGGACCAATAGCTTTATATTTAATTAATTTTTTTACTACACATTTAGATGAAACTAATGCATTAAAGGTTCATCTTATTGAGAGTGCACCTTATTTTAGATTTTTAATGATTGGAGTTGGACTATTAGTAATAATGAGATATCGTCCAAAGGGATTAATTCCAGAAAAAATAAACGTCAAAAAAATATGAAATATATATTACTTGGAATGGCTTTAGCATTTGCGATGTATTTAAGTGATAAATACATCTTCTAATGAACAAAAACCTTTTATTATTAACTCTTAGTCAAATTTTTAGTTTTACGGCAGCACCTGTTACTGTTTTCTTAAGTGGAATAATTGGTTCTCAAATAAGTCCAATTAAATCACTAGCAACTTTACCAATGTCAATTTCTGTAGTGGGCATAGCCATAGGAGCAATTATTGCCACCAGGGTAATGAGTTTGATTGGCAGAAAATATGGATTTATATTAGCATCAATTGGCAATACATTTTTTTCTATTCTAGCATCCTACTCTATATACAGTCAAAACTTTATTTTATTTTGTTTTGCAAATGTATTCATAGGTATTGGAATGGCATTTACACATCAGTATCGTTTCGCAGCTGCTGAAAGTGTTAATAAAGAGATGGCACCAAAAGCAATATCAATAATATTATTTGGTGGAATCATTTCTGCATTTTTAGGACCAAGTCTAGCTAATTTTTCAAAAGATTTGATTAGCGAAAATTTATATGTTGGGTCATATCTTGCTCTCGCTCTATTAACTTTTATTCCATCAATTCTTTTTTTATTTTATGAAGATAAATCAAAATTAGAAATTAATTTACAATATAAAGGAAGAAGCTATATTGAATTAATTTCACAGCCAAGATTTTTCCAAGCTGTATGTGCATCAGCATTTGGATATGCAATTATGACATTTCTTATGACTGCAACTCCAATCAGTATGCATGTAATGGAAAATATGAGTTTGAGCAAAACCAGCATTGTTATTCAGTTTCATGTTGCTTCAATGTTTTTACCATCTCTTATGACAGGTTTTTTAATTAAAAAATTTGGTAATAGTAATATTATTTATGCAGGTATATTTCTTTATAGTATTACATTAATTGTAAGTTCTTTTGACCAAACTTTTTTAAATTATATGGTTGCTTTAATATTTTTAGGATTAGGTTGGAACTTTTTGTTTATCTCAGGAACAAGTTTACTTGTTTTGACTTATAAAGAAGAGGAAAAATTCAAAGCACAGGGTCTAAATGATTTTGTAGTTTATTCTATACATGCTATAGGTAGTTTATCTGCAGGGATTTTTATTACACTTACAAGCTGGAAAACAATGAATTTAATTTGTATTCCTTTTATGCTTTTAATAGTTTTAGCAACCATAAGAGCTGAAATTTACTTAAAAAAAAACCCTAGCGTTAAGTTACGCTAGGGTTTTAAATATAAAAACTATCTTTGTTTTTTAGTTTTGAATTTTCCACCTTTTATTTCTTTTTCGAGGAAAGATCCAAAAGCTTCTCCAACATCAGTAAATTCTACTCCAGTTGCACCTTCGTAGTTTACAGCTTTACCTTTAGATAGAAGATCTAAAGCTTTTTTAAGTTGACCTGGATAAATTTTAGTCCCAGGCGCGTTAGCTACTGACATTACATTTTTTTGAATAGTTGCTCTATCTGCTTTACCACCTGCTTGCATAGCTAATGTTATTAAAGCAGCAGCATCATATGATTCTCCTGTGTAAGGTCCGGAAGAGTCAATTCCACCAGCTTTAGCAACTTTTGCAAAGACTCCTGCTCCTTTTCCAGTAGATCCTGGTATTGAACCAAATGATTTATTTAAAGCTTTACCAAAATTATCTGTTAAAGAGTCACCAATCATACCATCAGATAAAATAAAAGTATCAAAAGCTCCAGAGTCTAGAGATCCTTGAATAATACCTTTACCACCTTGGTCTAAGTAACCAATTACAGCAACAGCATCACCTCCAGCAGAAGCTAAAGTTGCTACTTCAGCTGCATAATCTGCTTTTCCATCTTCGTGAGCTGCAGTCGTCGTAACTTTGATACCATGAGCCTCTACAGCAGCTTTATAAACATCTGCTAAACCTTTACCATAGTCATTGTTTGTATAAGTTATAGCAACACTTTTCACACCTCTGTCTTTAGTAATATTTGCTAAAATCTGTCCACCTCTTGCGTCAGACGGAGCAGTTCTAAAAAAATATCCTTTATCTTCTAAAGTTGTAAGTCCTGGCGATGTTGCAGATGGAGAAATCATAACTACGCCATTTGGAACCGCAACATTAGATGCAATTGCTCCAGTAACACCAGAACAGTCCGCACCCATTATTGCCACAACGCCATTTGAAACCAATCCTTCCGCAGCAGAAGTTGCAGCAGCAGAGTCTACACAAGTAGAGTCAGCTCTTTCAACTTTAATTTTCTTTCCACCTAATAGAGAACCAGAGTCAGATGCCTCACTGAATGCTAATTCAGCAGATGCAGCCATAGCAGGAGTAAGAGACTCAATAGGTCCTGTAAAACCTAAAATTATCCCCATTTTAATATTGCCGTGACCATCTGCATATACGTTTGATGCAATGCTAGTAAAAAACATGCATACAGCTATCATTAATTTTTTCATAGTTTTCCTTTATTTGTTAACATTTTATAAAAATATAATTTAATTATGATTATTGGAGTTTTTCAATAAAATTTTAAATTTTCTTAGGCATTGAATCCCTTAATATCTTGCTTTTAAAACTAAGGATTTGTCTTGAATTATGGTTATTTAGATTTAATTTGAATTAATTATTATGAAACTTTCAATTTTAATCCCAGTCTATAATGAGGAAAAAACTATTATTGGTGTGCTTCAAAGAATTAAAGAAACCAAGGTAGATGATATAGATTATGAGATTATAGTAATCAATGATGGCTCAACTGATGGTACAAAAAAATTACTTGATGAAAATAATACACTTTATAATTCATTAATAAATAATTCAAGGAATTCAGGAAAAGGATTTTCAGTAAAACAAGGATTAAAGAAATCAACAGGAGAATATATAATTTTTCAAGATGCCGACCTTGAGTATGATCCAATTGAATTCAAAAAATTTATAAAAGTTTTTAGAGAATTTAATGCAGATGTAATTTTAGGGTCTAGATTTAATTATAGTGATTATACAAGATCACATAATATATTAAATAAAATTGGTAACCATATTTTAACATTTTTTTTTAATTTACTATACAACACAACCTTCACAGACATTTATTCATGCTATTTATGTTTTAAAAGAGAACTAGTTAATCCAGAATTATTAAAAACTGATGGCTTTGATCAACATGCTGAAATTCTTAGTAAAACCGTTAAAAAAGGTGAAAAATTTTTTGAAGTGCCAATTTCTTATAATGGAAGGTCCTATTCGGAAGGGAAAAAAATTAAATTTTACCATTTTTTTGGAGTAATATTTAGAATATTTATTGAGAGATTTTAATTTATATGGGAAAAAAAATAGTCATTACAGGTGGTATTGGTTACATTGGAACTGAGTTGTGTAAAATTTATTCTGGATATAGTTGGAATGATCAAATTACTATTATTGATAATAGATTTATTTCTGAGAGAGTAAATCAACTTAGAAACTGGAATATGAATTTTGTGCATGGAGATATTCTAGATAAAGATCTTATAAAAAAATATTGTAAAGACGCAGACGTAATACATCATCTAGCAGGAATTACCGCAGTACCAAGAGTCAAGAGCGAAGCCTCTGAGGAAAATGAAAAAGAAATAGCAAGAGTAGCAAAAGAGGGCACTCAAAATATTATAGATGCAATAAGCGATAATTGTAAAATAATTATGCCCTCAACACACGTTGTTTATGAGGGGATGAAAGATGTTCAAGAGGATATTCAAGAAAACAAACAGACCTGTCCTGAATTAGCTTACGGTAAATCAAAAGATTTTAACGAAAAACAACTCAAGTCATCCGGAAAAAATTATATCATATTAAGACTAGGTTCTGTTTACGGTTATTCGACAGATACTGCGAGAATAGATATTATGACTAATCTTTTCTCAAAAATCTCATCTCAAAATGGAACATTAAAACTTTTTGCTGGAGGAAGACAAATTAAAAGTCTTGTGCCTTTAATTGATGTTGCTAGATGTTTTAAATTTATGGAGGAAAGAGATGATATTAATAAAGAACTTTTTAATCTAACAAAAGATAAGGTCACCGTAAAAGATGTTGCTCAAATATGCAAAAAATATAATCCAAAAATATTGCTTAAGGAAACGAATGATGAAGTTCCCAACCTTGGTTTCTCTTTATCAAATAAAAAATTAATGAGTACAGGATTTAAGTTTTTATATGCTTTGGACGAAAGTATTAAGGAGATGATTGAAAAATGGTCCAAACAGGATCTTATTAAAGATTTAGAATTTGTAAGAAATGGCGAAAATGAATATGTAGATGCGCGAGGCAAGATTAGTAATTTCGAATTAACAGAGCCAATAAATATGATTGGATTAATAGACTCAAAAAAAGGAACAATAAGAGCTAATCATTATCATCCGCAACAAGAACAAAAATGTTTATTTACTAAGGGACAAATAATTGAAATTTTTCAGGATTTATTAAATCCAAACTCTCCCAAAGTTACACAAGTTGTGAATGAAGGACAAATATCAACAATAAAACCTAATGTTGCTCACACAATGGTTTTTACAAAAGATACGACATTTCTAAACCTAGTAAGAGGCGAAAGGGAACATGAAAATTATGGAGTGACTCATACTATTAAACATGTTTTTGTTGATGAGAAAGAAAGAGATCTATTAATGAGTTGTTATAAATTTAATTGTAGATCTTGTGGGAGTACGAAACTTAAGAGAGTAGTTTCTTTAGGGTATCAACCTTTAGCAAATAATTTACTAAAGAGCAAAAATGAAAAAAATGAGTTATATCCTTTAGAAATGAACTATTGTGAAAGTTGTCACAATTGCCAACTATCAGTCGCAGTTGATGCAAAAAAAATGTTTTCAAATTATTTATATACTTCATCAACTTCAAAGATATTTAGAGATCATTTTGTAAACGCTGCAAAAAAATATGTTAATGAATTTAAACTTAATTCAAAAAAATCATATATTATAGATGTTGGTAGCAACGATGGAGTTGCACTCAAACCTTTTAAAGATTTAAGCTTTAAAAATATCTTAGGTATAGAACCAGCAAAAAATTTAGCCAAACTTGCAAATAAAAATAAAATTAAAACTTTTCATGGTTTTTTAACAAAAAAAAACCTTAAAAAAATTAAAAAAAATGCGGATTTAATTTTAGCATCAAATGTTTTTGCGCATTCTGACAATTTAAAAGAAATGGCAGAATGTATGCTTAGTTTATTAAGCTCAAAAGGAACAATTATCATTGAGGTACAATATCTTCTAAATACGCTCAAGGATTTGACTTTTGATAATATTTATCACGAGCATTACAACTATTGGTCTTTAATATCGTTAAAAAATTTCTTTAATCAATTTGATGCAACAATTTATAAAGCTGAAAGAGTAAATACACACGGTGGATCCATAAGAATTTATGTAAAAAAAAATCAAAAGATAAAAATTGATAAAAGTGTACATCAATTGATCAAAGAGGAATTAAATTATGGTATGGATGATTTCAAAACTTATCAAAAGTTCGCAGATAAAGTTTATAAAATTAGAGAAAATGTAATAAAAAATATTTCCAATTTAAGAAATAAAGGCGAAAAAATTATAGGATACGGTGCGCCTGCAAAAGCGACTACTGCTCTTAATTTTTTTGGAATATCAAATCAAATTGATTTTATTGTAGAGGATAACAAGTTAAAGCATAAAAAATTTATTCCAGGTGTAAAAATACCAATACACTCAAAAGAAAAAATAAAAGATATTAATAATACTATGCTTGTTCTAGCTTGGAATTTCTTTGATGATATAAAAAAAAATAATAAAGGTTTATCAAAAAATTTTATTAATATTAAGTCTTTAGAAAAGAATAGTTAGAAAAATGAATTTAAGGAAAATAAAACCACAATATTTAAAAAAACCAAATCCAAGAATTGGTTTGATCGCACTAGCCAGTGACTTTATGATCGAAAAAGATTTTGTAAATGTTATTAATGGAAAAAAAATTGATTTTTTTGTTAATAGAATTAAATGTTACAATCCATTAACTAGTAAAAATCTTATAAAAATGTCCAAAGAAGTGACAAATGTAACAAAAGAAATTTTACCAAATCAGAAAATTGATTGTATTGCATATGGTTGTACATCAGGAACAATAGCTGCAGGTTTCAAATCAATTGAAAAAAAAATTAAAAAAGCAAAACCAAACACAAAAGTTGTTACACCAAGTACAGCAGCAATTAAGGCTTTAAAAAAAATGAATATTAAAAAAATATCTTTGTTTACTCCTTACCCAAAAAAATTAAATGACGAAGTTTTTGATTTTTTTGTAAATGAAAATTTTATAATTACATCTAATTCTTATTTTAATATCAAATCTGACATAGATATTGGTAAAGTTGATCCAAACTACTTATTCAAAGTTTTAAGAAAAATGGATCATAAAAATTCCGACGCATTATTTGTTTCTTGTACAGCATTACCAATTTTATCAATATTAGATAAGTTAGAAAAAAAAATTAAAAAAATAGTGTTGTCTAGCAATCAAACTCTCATTTGGGACGCTCTTGAAAAAATTGGTGAGAACAATTCAATAAAAGGTTTTGGAAAATTATTTAACTCAAATTGATATGCTATTTTCAAAACAAGAATATAAAGACCGTCTAATTAAAACCAAAAAATTAATGCAGGAAAAAGGAATTGATCTTTTAATATCTCAGGACACAAATAATATTAATTATTTGACTGGTTATGATGCATGGTCTTTTTATTATTCTCAATGTGTTATTATTCACATTGATTGTGATGAACCGCTATGTTTTATTAGAGCACAAGATGCTGGCGGAGCATATATCAAAACATATTTAAAAAATGAAAATATTTTTGTATATGATGAAAAATATATTCATACATGGCCAGTACATCCATACGATGCCTTAATAGAACTAATTCAAAAAAGAAATTGGGAAAAGTTAAACATCGGAGTTGAGATGGATAGCCATTATTTTACAGCTTACTGTTATGAAAAGTTAAAGCAGGGACTTCCTAATGCAAAAATTAAAGACTCAGAAAGACTGGTTAACTGGGTAAGATTTGTTAAATCTGATACTGAAATAGGATATATGAAAAAAGCAGCAAAAATATCTGAGGGAGCTATGAAAGTTGCAATGGAAACTATAGAGCCAGGTTTACGACAATGCGATGCAGTGGCTGAAATACAAAAAGCTCTTTTTAAAGGAACACCAGAAGTTGGAGGTGAATATGCAAGTATTACAACTTTACTACCAACAGGCAAAGGAACTTCAGCTTCTCACTTAACTGCAACAGATGAAAAATTTGTTAATGGCGAGGCAACAATAGTAGAGCTTTCTGGTGTTGTTAAAAGATATCATTGTCCTATGGCAAGAACGGTTCAATTAGGTAAACCAGAGCAAAAAAAAATTGATGCTATGAAAGCAACCAATGAAGCATTACAGGCGGGCATTGAAGCAACAAAACCTGGAAATACTGCAAATGATGTTGCTCAAAAGTTTTGGGGTGTTTTAGATAAATATAATATTAAAAAAGAGTCCAGGACTGGATATTCGATTGGAATAGGATATCCACCTGACTGGGGTGAACATACCTTAAATATCTATAAAGGTGATATGACAGTTCTTCAGCCTAATGTTTGTTTTCACATGATTGCAGTAATGCAATTTGGAGAATGGGGAGTAGAGGCGTCTGAATCTGTTAGAGTAACTGATAAAGGAAGTGAATTATTTTGCAATTTTTCAAGAGATTTATACATAAAATAAGAACTTGAAAAAAATATCAACAAATGTTTTAAATCATTATGCCAAATAACCAACAATTCGTAAAATTTGATAAAGTTGATAAAAGTTACGACGGCAAAGTTTTAGTTGTTAAGGATCTAAATTTAGATATCGCCGAAGGTGAATTCATAACAATGCTTGGGCCATCTGGATCAGGTAAAACCACTTGCCTGATGATGCTAGCAGGATTTGAGACACCAACAAATGGTGAAATATATTTAGACTCGAATCCAATCTCAAATATTCCACCCCACAAAAGAGGAATTGGAATGGTATTTCAAAATTATGCACTATTCCCACATATGACTGTTTATGAAAATTTAGCATTCCCTTTAAGAGTAAGGAAAGTTTCAAAAGATGATATCGATAAAAAAGTTGATAAAGCCTTATCAATGGTTTCTTTAACTGGCTTTGAAAATAGAATGCCTGGTCAACTATCAGGTGGCCAACAACAAAGGGTAGCAGTTGCAAGAGCGCTTGTTTTTGATCCTGCAGTTGTATTAATGGATGAGCCTTTAGGTGCATTAGATAAAAATTTAAGAGAAAGTATGCAATACGAAATAAAACATATTCACGAAAGTATTGGTGTAACAGTTGTATATGTCACCCATGATCAAGGTGAGGCATTAACAATGTCAAATAGAATTGCTGTATTTAATGATGGAAAAGTTCAACAACTTTCATCTCCAGATAAGTTATATGAAGAACCTGTAAATTCTTTTGTTGCAGAGTTTATCGGAGAAAATAATACTTTTGGAGGTCAAGTAACAAATTTTTCTAAAGAAAAGTGTAAAGTTAAGCTGGATGATGGTTCAGAAATATTTGCAAATCCAATAACTGTTAAATCTAATGGTGATAAAACAACAGTTTCACTAAGACCAGAAAGAGCTTTGATTAATACAAAAGAAAAGATGGATAATAACTTTAAAGGAAAGATTGAGGAAGTAATATATCATGGAGACCATACACGTGTAAGATTAAATCTTTTAGGAAATAAAGAGTTTATTTTAAAAGTTCCTAATAGCTCGGCTAATATGGATATTAAACTAGGTAACCAAATAAATGTTAGCTGGAATAGCCACGACGCAAGGGCCCTAGACCCAAAATAATCATCAAGTTAAAAATCATTCTAGATTAACAAAATTAGACCCTTTTTTACAAAATGGGCTGTTGACTCACTCTTTATATCTTGCTGTAATTGGTTTTTTATAAAAAAACGTTTAAACGGAGGATAAATGAGAAAATTAAGTAAACTATTACTAGTTCTATCTTTTGCTCTTTCAATAACTTCATCAGCATTTGCAGTAACTGTTGCATCATGGGGTGGAGCTTATACTGAGTCTCAAAAGTTAGGATATGGTGATCCTACTGCTAAGAAACTTGGAATATCTATCAATTGGGTAGACTATTCTGGTGGATTATCAGAAATTAAAGCACAAAAAGAGGCTGGCAAAATTACGTGGGATATAATCGACGTATTTGCAATGGATACTATTACTGGATGCGACGAGGGTTTATTTGTTGAATTTGATTTTGACAAAGACTTCCCAGCAGCACCAGATGGAACTCCTGCGAGTAAAGACTTCTTTGCTCCAATGCCTAGTAAATGTGCTGTAGGAAATATTTTATACTCTTGGAACTATGCTTATAACGTAAATAACGTTAAAGGTACTCCAAAAACTATCAAAGATTTCTTTAACACAAAAAAATTCCCTGGAAAAAGAGCTATCTATAAAAGCGCTCTAACAAATTTAGAGATTGCTTTAGCAGCAGATGGTATTAAGCCAGGAAAAGGTGGAGCAAAAATCTACAAAGCTTTAGAAACTGAAGCAGGTGTAGAAAGAGCAATGAATAAGATCAAAGAACTTTGCACTGATCCAAACGGAGGATGTGTATTCTGGTCTGCAGGTGCTCAACCACCAGAACTATTAGTTTCAGGTGAAGTTGTAATGGCAACTGGTTGGAACGGAAGATTCTTCAATGCTGAAATCGGAGAAGGAGCTCCAATCAAACAAGTTTGGGATGGTCAAGGTCTTGACTATGAATATTTTGTTCTAGTTAAAGGTGGGCCAAACGAAGCTGATGCAAAGAAAGCTTTAGCAGAAATGACAAGTACAGAAGGTTTAGCAGGAAGTGCTAAGTATATTGCTTACGCTCCTTGGAGAAAATCTTCACTAAAAGTTATGGCTAAAGGCGAGCCTTGGTATAAAGATGGTAAGACGAACATGGTACCACAAATGCCAACAGCAAAAGCGAATACTAAAAACTACTTCTTAGTAGACCCTATTTTCTGGGCTGATAACGGTACAGAGCTTGGAGAAAAATGGGAAGCTATGAAAGCAGGACTATAATTTTAAGTTTTAAAGACTAAAATTATATACTATATTTAGGGCGGTTATTTTATAACCGCCCTTTTTTATTTATGAGCAGTGAAACCAGACAAATTTTAACTACAGACGGTATACCTTTAGAGGTAAGTTTAAAAAAAGCTGAAAGAAAAAATAAAATTAAAGCATTTCTTTTAGTTGCACCTTTATTATTGTTCCTACTTATTACTTATATTTTTCCAATTGGAGACATGTTGTTGAGAAGTGTGGATGATAAAATGGTTACTGAAATGTTACCAAAAACATTTAAATCAATGGAAGATTGGGATGGAAATGAAATGCCTCCAGAAGAAGTGTTTGAAGCTTTTTATTTAGATTTTCAAAAACTAGTAGAGGAAAAACGTGATGGAAAATTATCCACTCAATTAAATTATACCAAGAATGGTTTCAAAAGTATTTTAAAAAAATTACGAAGAAAAGCAAAAAATTTTGAAGAGGGAAATTATAAAGAACAAATAATGGCAGTACACAAAAGATGGGCAGACGTTGAGTACTGGCGAGCGATAAAAAGACGTGCACCAGCATTTACAAGTTCTAAATATTTAAAAGGAATGGATATGTACAAGAATGAAGAAGGTAAAATTGTAAGTGTAGAAGAAGATCGTAGAATTCATAGAGTTTTATGGTTGAGAACTTTGGAGATAGCTTTTTTTGTAACTTTATTATGTTTCCTAATGGCCTATCCAATTGCACACTTGCTTGCAACATTGCCAATGAAATATAGCAACCTATTGATGATCTGTGTACTTCTTCCTTTTTGGACTTCCTTATTGGTAAGAACAGCCAGTTGGATGATACTTTTACAACAACAAGGTGTTGTAAACGATTTCTTTGTTATGATTGGTTTAGTGGCTGACGATAATAGGCCAGAGATGATGTACAATAAAACCGGGACTTATGTTGCAATGACACAAATTTTATTACCTTTTATGGTTTTACCTTTATATAGTGTGATGAAAACAATATCTCCAAGCTTGATGAGAGCAGGAAAATCGTTGGGAGGAACACCATTCGTAACATTTTGGAAGGTTTACTTTCCATTAACTATTCCTGGAATTGGAGCAGGCTGTTTATTAGTTTTTATACTTGCTATTGGTTATTATATTACCCCGGCTCTAGTAGGCGGAGCGTCAGGAACTCTTATTAGTAACCAAATCGCATTCCATATGAAGAGCACTCTTGATTGGAGCTTTGCATCAGCGATGGGATTAATGTTACTTGCTGGAGTATTAGCAATATATTGGATTTATAACAAATTGGTTGGAATTGATAATATTAAGTTAGGATAATTATGGCATTACCAAAATATACTGAACCACATTATAGAATTTGGCATTATATGTACATTTTCATTTGTACATGTGTTTTTTTCTTTTTGATCGCACCATTATTTGTAATTTTCCCTTTATCGTTTAATGCCGAAGAATTTTTAAGTTTCTCTGAAGGAATGAAAAATCTTGATCCAGATGCATTTTCTTTAAGATGGTATAAGGATATGATTTATGGAACCAAAAATCCATGGGGGCTTGCAGCTAAAAATAGTTTTATAATTGCTATATTTGCTACATTGGGCTCTGTGATTCTAGGAACAGTAGCTGCATTAGGATTAAGCAGCAGACATATGCCTTACAAAGGATTAATTATGGCAACTCTAATTTCACCAATGATTGTTCCTTTGATTATTTCAGGAGTTGCAATTTTCTTTTTTATGGCTAAGGCAGGGCTTGCAGCAACTCATACAGGAATAATTTTAGCACATATTATTTTAGGTACTCCATTCGTAGTAATTACTGTTACAGCAACATTGTCTGGCTTTGATCACAGTGTTACAAGAGCAGCGTCAAGTTTAGGTAGTGATCCTGTTAATACTTTTATGAAAATTACATTGCCATTAATTCTTCCAGGAGTAATATCGGGCGGATTATTTGCTTTTGTGACTTCTTTTGATGAAGTTGTTGTTGTATTATTTTTAGCTGGACTAGAAAATACTACAATACCAATTCAAATGTGGACCGGATTAAGAGAGCAATTAAGTCCAACAATATTAGCTGTTGCGACATGTTTAATAATTTTATCTACTTTAATTCTTGTTACAGCTGAACTATTAAGACGAAGATCTGAAAGGCTCAGAGGAATAAATATATAAGAAATGGATATCAAAAAAGTTGTAGTAATAGGCTCTGGAACTATGGGGAGTGGTATCGCAGCTCATTTATGTAATGCAAATATACCAGTAACACTTCTAGATTTGACAACCGAGATAAGTGAAAAAGCAAGAGATAGAATTTTTAAATCAAGACCTCCTTTATTAATAGATAAAAAAAAAATTAACAATATTAATGTAGGCAATATCAATGATGATTTTGATATTGTGAAACAAGCTGATTGGATAGTAGAGGCTGTTGTTGAAAGAATTGATATCAAACATAATATTTATGAAAAAATTTTTAAAAATAGAAAATCAGGAGCGATAGTATCATCAAATACTTCCTCAATACCAATTAAAGTCTTGTCAGAAAAGCTTAACACCGAGGAAAAAAAAGATTTTTGTATCACACATTTTTTTAACCCTGTTAGATATATGGGATTACTTGAGATAGTTAAAAATGAAAATAACGATATTAATAAAATAAACTCACTAAAAAAATTTTGTGAAAAAGAGCTAGGTAAGGGAGCAATAGTTTGTAACGATACACCAGGCTTTCTTGGAAATAGAATTGGTGTTTATGCAATGCAGGTGGCAATGACTGAAGCGTTTAAAATGAAATTAACTATTGAAGAAGCCGATGCAGTATTTGGAAGACCAATGGGTATACCAAAAACTGGTGTATTTGGTTTGTATGATTTAATCGGAATAGACTTAATGGCTGATGTATTAAAAAGTTTTGTTAAAGAATTATCAAAAAATGATGAATTTCAAATTGTAGCACAAGAGATCCCATTAATTACTAAACTTATAAAACAAGGTTATACAGGTAGAAAAGGAAAGGGTGGATTTTATAGAATTAATAAAGATAATAATCAAAAAATTTTAGAAGCTATTAATTTAGAAACAGAAAAATATTCTCCATCAAAAAAAATAGATCTAGGAATCGAAACTGTTAACTTAAATAGTTTAATAAATAGGGATGATAAATATGGTAAGTACGCATGGTCCGTAATTTCAAAAATAATTAAGTATGCATCCTCATTAGTTCCAGGAATTACTGATAAGTTTAATGATATAGATGAAGCAATGCGTTTAGGTTTTAATTGGGCAATGGGACCTTTTGAAATGCTTAGATCTATTGGTGTGAAAAACTTTTTTGAGCGAATAGACGATTTTAAGGGTAATAAATTCCTTGAAAATTTAGCAAAAAATATGGACGAAAATTTTTATGGTCAAAGGCAAATTTATACTGATATACAAACCTTAGCAAAAGTACGTCCTACAGCACTCAAGCTTGATAAGAATAATTCTGCTGAGATACATAGATTTAAAGATTTCAACATTGTTGAATTTACCACTAAAGCTTGTGCGTTAGATTACGATTCTATGGACGCACTAAAAAATGCAACAGATAAACCTTTGATAATCATAAATGAAAGTATGCAGTTTTCGGCTGGTGTAAATTTAAGTTATACAATGAATTTTGCTGAAAAAAACGATTATAAATCTATAGATAAATTCATTAAATATTTCCAAGAAACTTGTAAAACTTTAAAATATTCGAAGCACCCTGTCGTTTCAGCGCCGTCAGGATTAACTCTTGGTGGGGGATTTGAAGTATTGGTTCAAAGTAATTTTGTAGCCTCTCATACAAATATAGTAATTGGTTTAGTCGAAACAATGGTCGGTTTGGTTCCTGCAGGAGGTGGATGTAAAGAAATGTTATGGAGATGGTTTCAAACTGAAGAGGCAAAAAAAGATCCTGATTTTGCGCCATTAAAAGTTTTTGATATTATCGGTTATGGAAAAACTGCAACTTCACCTGTTGAAGCAGTTCCACTTAAGTATTTAAGACCGAATGATAAAACAATAATGAATAGAAACGGTTTATTTTCAGTCTCAAAAAAAATTATAGAAGATAATAAAGATTTTAAACCACCTCTAGAATGTAGTTTCAATTTATCTGGAAAGCCACTCAAAGAAAAAATGATAAAAGTTTTAGAAAAACTAT
>CACCHS010000008.1 GCA_902545825.1 uncultured Pelagibacteraceae bacterium | reverse complement strand
TTAATCTTTCTGGAATATCTAAACTTTCAATTTTTTCTGAGGAAAAATTTGATTTAATTCCTTTAATATAAATTAATCTTATCAAAAACATCTCAATGGAAAGGTTTTGATTAGAAATTATATCTAATTCTTGCATTGTCTGTATTGTGAATTGCCAAAATATCAAAAAAACATTATTTTCCACCTTTGCTGACAAATCTTTGATTGTTTCAAATTGCTCATCATTAAGAGAAAAGTTTGTTCCGTCAATTTTTAAAGAATTAATATTCTTTAAATAATATAGTATTTCTAAAAAATCATTTAAGAAAACCTTGGGTTCAACTCCTTGATCATAAATTGATCTATATTGTTGCAATACCTTTTCCTCATCACCATCAAAAATATTTTTAAACAAATCAATAAGTAATGATTTATCAAAATAACCAAAAATCTTTTGCGCATCTTTTAGATCAAGCACCTTATTGTTTTGTTGGGAAATAATAGCTCTATCTAAAAGTGATAATGCGTCTCTTACTGAGCCCTCAGATATTCTTACAATAAGTTTAATAGCTTCGTCACTAATATTACCACTCTCTAAATCTTTTACATTCTTTAAAAAATTAAATAATTCACTAGATTTTACTCTTGAAAGATCAAATCTTTGACATCTTGAAACAACAGTCACAGGGATTTTTTTTATCTCTGTTGTCGCAAAAATAAATTTAAGACTTCCACCATTTTTATAAGTTGGAGGTTCTTCTAAAGTTTTAAGTAAAGCATTAAAGGCTTGTTTACTTAACATATGAACTTCATCAATAATGAAAATTTTATATTTGGCAATGCTAGGTCCGTATCTTGAAAATTCTATTAAATCTCTAACATCGTCTACTCCGGTTTTACTTGCTGCGTCCATTTCTAAAACATCAATATGATTTGAATTTGCTATATCTTTGCAATGACAGTTTTCACATGAATCTTGATTGCCAATATTTTCAACACCATTTTTACAGTTTAAAGCTTTAGCAACTAATCTTGCAATTGTTGTTTTTCCAACACCTCTTATTCCTGTAAACAAATAAGCATTTGGAGTTTTATTTTCTATGATCGAACTTAAAATTGTATCTCTAATAACATCCTGACCTATTAAATCTTTAAAGACTGTCGGTCTATATTTTAAAGCTAAAACTTTTGAATTTTCTTTCATTATTTATAGGAGACTAGAACCTGAAAGACTGTCTTTACGACTGCTTCCGTTAAGATCTGGTCGGGTTCAAGCAGTATCCACCTCTAGCCTCCATTTCTATTATACCAACAATTTTTTTTATTCTTCAAGAAGATTAAAAATTAAATATCTCTGAAATTACTGGCTTTATATACCCCCAAAATATCTAAACTAACGGTATGAAAACCTAATTCCTCTAGTGATTTTTGAACTTTCGGATCTTCAATATGTCCAACAATATCACATAAAAATAAATATTGCTCAAAACTACTATGTTCAGAAAAACTCTCGAGTTTACTTAAACTTATGTTGTTGGTCGCAAAACCCCCAAGACACTTATACAAAGCAGCAGGCTTATCTTTTACTTTAAAAATACAACTTGTGATATACTTATCTTTTTTGAATTCGGGGTGCTTTGCGTTTTTTCCCATGATTAAAAATCTAGTAACATTTTTTTTATCATCCTCAATATTTTTTTTAATAATTTCTAAATTATAAATTTCTGCTGCTAAAGTTGATGCGATCGCTGCTTCATCTTTTTTTAAATTAATACTAATAAATTTTGCGCTTCCCGCTGTGTCTGCGGCAATAATTGGTTCTAAATTATTTTCTTTAATTACTTTTTGACATTGTGAAATTGCTTGTGAATGTGATCTGACACTTTTTATATTTTTTATTTTAATACCTGGTAACGCCATTAAATTATGAGACACTTTATGAAAATGCTCAGCATATATCTGGAGTTTATATTTATTCATCAAATATTGTATATCCGCAACTCTTCCTGCTATCGAATTTTCAACTGGTATTATAGTTATTAAATTTTCGTTCTCAGTACATTTTTGAAAGCATTCTTCAAAAGTTTTGCAAGAAATTGTATCCATTTTTGGATATACTTCGAGCGCAGCTAGTTGTGAATAGGCACCTTCAGAGCCTTGATATAAAATTTTCATATCAGCTTTTATATTCCATAATTTTTTTTAATTCTATAAAATCTTCTTGTGTATCAATTCCAATGACTCTTGTATTTGCATATGAAACATTTATTTTGATATTATTATCCATGGCTCTTAATTGTTCTAATTTATATCTTTTTTCGTTATTAGATTGTTCTAAATTTGTAAAAGCTTCTAAAGTAGAGACACTAAATTCATAAATACCAATATGGTGGTAAATATTAGGTAATTGATTATCAATTTGCCGTAAAAATTTTTGCGCTACAGAAAATCTATTCTTTTCTAAATCATTTTCAGTTTGAACTTTTACAATGTTTTGATCATTTAGATTTTTTTTATGATCTATTTTAGATGCAAGAGTATTTATTTCACAATTATTTTTTTTAGTTAATTTATCTAAATTTTTTATATCATGTATATCTATTAAGGGTTCATCTCCTTGAAGATTGATTATATGATCAATATTTTTTAAATTTAACTTTTGGAAAGCTTCCCAAATTCTGTCAGTTCCAGTTTGAGGTTTTTTTGAAGTCAAAATTGCCTCACCGTGATTCTTCTTCACAGTATTTAAAATTTCTTCATCTTCAGTTGCGACAACTACCTCTCCAATTTGTGTTTCTTGTGCTTTTTTTACTACGTGGCATATTATTGGAAGCCCATTAACTTCAAGCAAGGGTTTTCCTGGCAAACGTTCAGCCGACATTCTTGAGGGTATTAAAATAATTGTATTTGACATAAATATATTTATGCGTCTAACAGACGCAAATTTTTTTTAAATTTAAATTAAGCAATTTAGAAAATATCATGTTATATGTAGAAATACTTATATAAATCAATGGATTCTTTTGAATTAAATAAAATTATTGGAGCTATTTTACTAGTTGCACTACTGGTAATTGGTATTGGCAAGGTTTCAAATTTAGTTTTTAAGATAAATAAGCCTGAAAAATCTAATTATAAAGTAGAATTAGAAGTTGAATCAGCTGAAACAAATGGAGATGAGGAACCAGTTCAAAGAGAAATTGTTGATATAGCCGCACTACTTTCGACAGGAGATTTGGCACATGGTGAAAAAGTATTTAAAAAGTGTTCAGCGTGTCACTCAATAAAAAGTGGTGGCGGGAATAAAATTGGACCCGCTTTATATAATGTGGTTGGGAGAAAGGTAGGTGTATTGGATGACTATAAGTATTCTAAAGCTTTAGCTGAATACGAAAAAAATTGGAGTTTTGAAGAACTTAACGGTTTTTTATTAAAACCTAAAGATTGGATTAAAGGTACTAAAATGGCATACGCAGGTTTAAGAAAAGAGAAAGATAGAGCTTCTGTAATTTTATATTTGAATAAATATTCTGATAGTCCTTTACCTTTACCTTAGTTTATTTAAACAATACAATAATATAGATTTTTGAACATGTACTCTGTTTAGTGCTTGTTGCCAAACTTTTGATTTTTTACCATAAAAAACCTCATCGGTTATTTCACTACCTCTTGGTAAACAATGTAATAATATTGCTTTTTTTGATAGAGACATTAGTTTCGAATTAATCTTAAAATTTAAAAAATCTTTGATTTTTTTTTTTTTATTTACTTTATCATTCATCGATATAACTTTATCAGTTAAAACAACATCAGCATTTTTTATTGCAACTTTAGGGTTATTAAAAATTTTAATTTTTGAACTTTTTTGTTTAATAATTCTCAGCATTTCATTGGGTGGATTATAATTTTTTGGACATCCAATGTTCAATTTAAATGAGAATTTAATTGATGCCTCAATTAATGAATTCAAAACATTATTTGAATCTCCTATCCAACAGAGATTAAGCCTAGAGATATTTTTTTTTGTTATCTCTTCAATTGTAAATATGTCGGATAGAATTTGCGTGGGATGTGAATTTGGACTTAATCCATTTATTAAAGGAATTGATAAAAATTTTTTAAAACTATTAAGTTTTTTTTCATTGTCAGTTCTCAAAACAAATATATCTCCGTAGGTTGATAATATTTTAGCTGTATCAGAAAGTGTTTCTCCTCCTTTGGATAAATGTAATTCATCAGGTCTTAATGTTAGAGCTGACCCCCCAAGTTGTCTAATAGCGAGATAAAAACTTAATCTAGTTCTTAAAGATGATTTTTCGAACATTTGAATTAATAAGATCCCTTTTAAAGGATTATCTTTATCAACCTCTAAAGTTTTTAGTTTTTTTCTTAAATCTTTTCTTTTTTTTGTATCTGATAAAATTTTTCTCAATGTTTTATAAGGTACATCTTTAATATTTATAAAATGTTTCATAACTAATTATAAGATTTGCAAACTTTTTCTATAATTTTTAATGCAATAATTATTTCTTTATTTGACACGTTTAATGGTGGTAAAATTCTCACAACATTATCTGCAGCTTTAATTGTAAGTAACTTATTTTCAAATAATTTATTTATAAATTTTGTTTGATCAACCTTCAATTTAAGTCCAATTAATAATCCTTTTCCTCTTACCTCTTCAATTACATTTGAATAATTTGCCTGAATTTCGTTTAATTTTTTAAAAAAAAATTTTGATTTAATTTTTACATTTTGTAAAAACCCTTTTTTAAATATTTGATCCATAACTGCATTTCCAACACTCATCGCCAAAGGGTTGCCGCCAAATGTGCTTCCGTGCGTCCCAGGAGTCATGTGTTTTGCAACTTTTTTAGTCATAAGCACAGCTCCAATTGGAAACCCTCCCCCAATTCCTTTAGCTATTGGAACGATATCAGGAATTATTTTAGAATATTCATAAGATAAGAATTTGCCTGATCTTCCAACACCTGACTGAACCTCATCCAAAATTAAAAGTATTTTTTTTTTATTACAAATTTTTCTTAATTCTTTAAGACACCATTCTGGGATAACTTTTATTCCACCCTCGCCCATTATTGGCTCTATCATTATTGCAGCGGTTTTGCTTGTAATTGATTTAATTAATGATTTATGATCTCCAAAAACAAAATGATCAAAACCATCAACTTTTGGCCCAAATCCATCAGTCATTTTTTTTGAACCACTTGCAAATATTGCTGCAAGAGTTCTGCCATGAAATGAATTTTTTACACACAAAATTCTATTTTTTTTCTTTTGACCAATTGAATAAAAATATCTTCTTGCAACCTTTATTGCAACTTCAGTTGCCTCCGCACCGCTATTTTGAAAAATTACCGAATCTGCAAAGGTTTTACTTGTTAATCTTTTTGCCAACTTCTCTCCTTCAGGGATTTTAAATGCATTTGAAACATGCCAAACCTTCTTAGCTTGATTATTGATAGCTTTTATCAAATAATTATTTGCATGACCCAAGGAATTTACAGCGATACCTTGGACAAAATCTAAGTATCTTTTACCATTGTTTGAGTATAAATAACTTCCTTTTCCTTTTTTAAAAGAAATTTGTCTTCTATTATAATTTTTTGCTAAGGACGACATAATTAAGATTTTATTTTGTAACCTATTTTGTATAGATAATAAGATAGTACCCACCCCACTATCGCCAATAATGGCAAATAAATAACGCCAAAGTATAAATCTCCATCTGATTTACCTAAAAAACCATATCTAAATATATTTATTATATGAAAGAAAGGATTAATCAAACTTATAGATTGAAAAAATTCTGGTAATCTATCAATAGTATAAAAAACCCCAGATAAAAAGCTTAAAGGTTGTAATATAAAATTTGTAACAGTTGCAGTATGATCAAATTTAGTAGCCCACAAACCAGTTATAAAACCTAAGCTTCCTATAAAGAAAGATCCAAAAAAACCAGAGTAAAAAATAAAAAAAATATTTTTTAATGGTAACTCTACTATAAAAATAAATACAAGTACTGATATAAAACCTATTAATATACTTCGTGTAACCGCAGCCATTATTACTGCTAAGGAAACTTCAAAGGCTGATAATGGAGCATAAAGAACGTCGACTATATTTCCTTGCATTTTTGATATCATAAATGAACTTACTGAATGCGAAAAACTTTGAAGTATCATTGATTGAACTATTAATCCAGGAGCTAGAAATGTAACAAATGAGTAGCCTAATACATCCCCTCTATCGTTACCAAGCGCCAGAGTTAATACCGACAAAAATAGCAAACTAGAGACTAAAGGTGATAAAAGTGTTTGAGCCCATACTATAAAGAATCTGCTACACTCTCTTATCCACAATGCAACCAGTCCCACGTAATTTATTTTACCGAATTTACGCACGCCAATTTTATATCTTTTTTGTAATTCAACCATTGGTAAATATACTTATCTTTTTTTTTTAAGTTTTGTTAAAAAATCAAAAATAATGCTTGTTTTTATAATTTTTATATGTGTATTTATATTGTATACAACAAAAATATAACTACTACATATAGTATATAAATGAGTTGGACTGAGGAAAAAGTTAATAAACTAAAAGAGCTATGGGGAAAAGGTAAAACTGCAAGCCAGATAGCCGAAATTATAGGTGGACTTAGCAGAAATGCAATAATTGGTAAAGCTCATAGATTAAATTTATCGGCAAAAATCAGAACTAAAAATTTTCATCAAGAAAACAATAATAAAAAGGGAAACTCCGAAAGTTCTACAGAAAAGCCAAAAAAGTTTTCTAGATCTAGATTTAAATCTTTATTAATCGAAAATAATTTTGAGCCGGAAAATCCTAAACAACTAGAGGAGTTGGATGATAATACTTGTAAATGGCCAATTGGTCACCCAAATGAGAAATCTTTTTATTTTTGTGGTCGTAAGTCTCTTAAAGATTTTTCGTATTGTAAATTACATTTATTATATGCATTTCAGCCAAAAGGTAAGAAGGAAGATACATCGGATAAAAGCGAGGAAGTTTCAAAGTTTATAGCAAAAAAAATTAAATCAGCATAATTTTATTTATCCAATAATTTTTTTTTAGCCTTTTCAAATTCTTCTTTTGTAATAACTTCGGACTCAAATAAATCATTCAGCTTTATAAGTTCATCACTAATACTTTGATTTTCACCTTCTATGGTGTCGGTGTTTTTTATATTATCTTCTAACTTATTTGAATTTTTAGCCTGCATACCAGTGTTTATCGCTTTTACAGCAATAAAAATTACATAAATTAATATAAAAAATATAACTAAATAAACTAAATTTATAAGCATTTTATTTTATGTATTTTTCTCTAAAGAAAATTTTCCTCCCTCTCGCCAATTGTAAGCATATTCCTTAATGCCTTTATCAAAAAAAATTTTACTAGGTACTCCAATGTCAAAATTTGTAATTCCGTTTTTTGATTTAATATTATCATACTTTAGTAATTTTAGTTGATCATTAGTGATTAATGGAGTTGGTAAAAGTTGAAAAATTGAAGCACTCGCTTTTGCGATAAATAAAGGTAATGGCAATAATATTCTTTTTTTGTTTATCGCGGTAAGTAATTTTTCTAGTATTTCTTTGAATGTTATTACCTCTGGACCAATAACTTCTATACTTTTTGAATAAATTTCGTTTGATATTACATTAAATATTACTTCTGATACATCTGATGCATGAATAGGACAAAATTTTGTTTCTCCATTATAATACAGTGGAAAAATAGGTAGTAAACTAAGCATACTCATAAACTTAGTGGTAAACTTATCATCTACACTATAAACTATTGAAGGTTTTAAAATTGTTGCAGATGGAAGATTATTTTTAATACTTTCCTCACCATTTAATTTACTTGAAGCATATAATGAATCTTTGGCATCTTCCAAACCCAAAGCGGACAAGTGTATTAATTTTTTATTATGTTTAAAGCAAATTTTGGACAAAAGTTTTGGGAATTTGGTATGAATATTTTCAAATGTATTTCTTTTTCCTTTTTCAAATAAGATTCCAATTAAGTTAATACAAATATCTGTTTCGGAGATAAATTTAGTGATCTTTTCCTCATTAAAAATATCTGTTTCTTCAATATCCAGATAACCTATTGGTGCTTGAGTTTTTAAAATATAAGCTTTTTGATGTTTGTTTCTGGTTATTGCTACAACTTTATAATTATCTTTAACTAATCTTCTGATACAATATCTACCAATTTGACCACTTGCACCGAAGATTAGTACTTTTTTTTTAATCATTTATCAAAAAATAGACATTTTTGTTTTGTCTTTATATATATAACTTAAAATGAATAACATCAAAATATTTGATCAAGACCTACCTAGTGAAATTGATTTTTCAAATGAAAAAGCTATTGGTTTAGACTGTGAGGCTCTTGGACTTGTATTAGGAAGAGACCCTCTAACTTTAGTTCAATTAGGTTTAGAGTCGAAAAAGTATTTTTTAGTAAAACTTAATAGAAATAACTATGATGCACCGAACTTAAAAAAACTACTTTTGAATAATAAAATTCAATTTATTATGCACTATGCTAGACAAGATTTACTCTGGTTAAAATATCATCTAAGTGTAGAAGTTGAAAATATTTTTTGTACTAAACTTGCATCAAAAATAGCCAGAACTGCCTCGAGCTCTCATGGTTATAAGGATTTGGTCAAAGAAATTTGTGGAAAAGATATATCAAAAAAAGAACAACAAAGTGATTGGGGTGATCCTAATCTTTCGGAGAAACAAATAAGTTACGCTGCACAAGATACGGAGTTCTTATTTGAAATAAGAAAAAAATTAAGAACTATGTTGGAAAGAGAAAAAAGAATTGAACTTTATGAAAAGAGTATAAAAGTTTTACCTATTCTTGTTGATATGGAAATTGCAGGTTATAAAATAAATACTTTTGAACATTAAAGATGAGAAAAAATAATTTAAAAAAGATTGCGAAAAATGTAATTGATTTAGAAATTCTGGCACTAAGAAAACTGAAAAATTCTATCAATAATAATTTTAATAAAGTTGTCAATTTAATTGTAAATTGTCAATCTAAAATTGTTTTTTGTGGTGTTGGAAAAAGTTTTATTATAGCATCGAAGATTAGTAGCACTCTTTCATCTGTAGGAAGTCCTTCTTTCGCAATTTCTGCAAGCCAATGCACTCATGGAGACCTTGGAAGTATAACTAAAAAAGATTTATTAGTATTAATTAGTAATTCTGGAGAGACAGATGAACTTAAGCCAGTAATACAATACGCTAAAAGAAATAAAATTACCTTGGTTGGTATCGTTTCAAAAAAAAATTCGATATTATATAAATCTTCTGACTTTAAACTATTTATACCAGAGGTAAAAGAATCAGGTCATGGTATTGTTCCCACTTCATCCACTACATCTCAATTGGCGTTAGGTGATGCATTAGCTATTGCATCTATGAACTATAAAAATTTTGGTAAATTAGATTTTAAAAAATTTCACCCATCGGGGAATTTGGCAACTAAACTTAAAACTGTTGAAGAACTCATGATAAAGGGAAATAAAATTCCTTTTATTAACGAAAATTCTAATATGAAGAATGCTTTAAAAATATTATCAAAAAAAAATTTAGGCGTTTTAATTATTAGAAATAAAATTAAAAAAACAATAGGTGTCATAACTGATGGTGATTTAAAAAGAGCGGTTGAAAAAAATAACGATATTAAGGAAATTAAATTAAAGAAAATTATGACTAAAAATCCTATCTCAATAGATCAAAATGAGCTTGCTGCAAAAGCTTTAAGTTTAATGACCTCAAATAAAAAAATTACAAGTTTATGTGTATACAAAAATAAGAAAAAAAACCAAACAGTCGGATTAATTCATATTCATAATATTTTAAATGCAAATATAAATTAAATTAATGTCACCCAAATCATTAATTCAATCTGGAATATTTTTAGTTATTGCGATTATTTTACTTGTGAACTATTTAATTTTTTTTAACAAAAATGAAAATTTAGTTAAAATAAATAAGGCAGAGATCGATAATAATGTAGATAATAAAATTCTAGATTTAAAATATAATGCAATTGATGAGGATGGAAATAGTTATATTATTGAGTCTGAATCTGGAAAAGTTGCTGAAAAAGAAAAAAATGTACTTGTGCTAGAAAGAGTGACAGGCATTATCAAAATACTGAACTCGGAGGATATAATTATTTTATCAGATTTTGCAAATTATAACAAAGTTACATTAGATACTTTTTTTTATGGTAATGTAAGATTATCATATGATGAACATCTAATTGATTCTGATGAATTGTTTATGAATTATATTGATAAAAATATTAGCATAAAGAATAATGTTCGCTACAAAGATCATAATAATAAACTTTATGCTGATATATTGGAAATTGATCTTGTAACTAAATTCTCAAAGATTTATATGTTAGATAAACAGAAAAAAGTTAAAGTAGAACTAAAACAAAATGGCAGTAATTAAAAAATTTAGAATTAAATCATTTAAAAAAAGCGAGTCTTTGTTAGAACTCCAAAATGTATCAAAATCATTTGGCGAAAGAAAAATTTTGGATAATGTCTCGCTCAAAGTAAACAGGGGGGAGATACTTGGCTTGCTTGGTCCAAATGGTGCAGGAAAATCTACAATTTTTAATCTAATTACTGGTCTGATAAAGCCTGATTATGGTAAAATTCTATTTGGAAACAAAGATTCGACTAATTTTCCAATATACGTAAGAACAAGAGAGTTTAAAATTGGTTATGTTCCTCAATATGGTGGATATTTTTCAGATTTAACAACATACGAAAATTTAAAGGCTGTTGCAGAAATTTTAATAAAAGATAATAGGGAACAAAACAGTAAAATAGAGTATTTAATATCAAAATTTGAACTTGACTATATTAGAAATATTAAAGCATCTTTCTTATCTGGCGGACAAAAAAAAAAATTGGTTATTGCAATTGCATTACTCGGAGATCCGAAAATACTTCTATTGGATGAATGTTTTGCAGCCTTAGACGTATTAACAATTCAAATGTTACAAAAAATAATAGTAAATTTACAAACAGAGGAAAGAATAGGAATAATTATTTGCGATCATCAGGCTAGAGATTTGCTTACATGTGTAGATATAGCGATGATATTATCAAATTGTAAAATAATTGCCCAAGGTACTCCAAAAGAACTTATTAATAACGCTGAAGCAAAAAATGCCTATTTTGGAGAAACTTTCAAAATCAATTAAAATTAAATGCCAAAAAATTTTGTTCTAATTGATAAAAAAATAAAAAATTATAATAAAAAAATATATGTAGACAGTGATAAAAGCTTATCTATTCGTTGGGCATTATTAGCTTCTCAAGCAATTGGCACTTCAAAAGCAAAAAATTTATTAAAATCTGAAGATGTTCAGAATACTTTAAATTGTCTTAAAAAGCTTGGTGTTAAAATAATTCAAAAACAAAATATTTGTTTAATATCTGGCAGAGGTTTAAATGGTTTTATTTTTAAAAAAAATATTATTTTGAATGCTGGAAATTCAGGCACTTTAGGTAGATTGATACTATCTCTACTAATTAAATCTCCTTACAAAATAAAAATAATTGGTGATAAAAGCTTATCAAAAAGAGATTTTTCAAGAGTGATCGGTCCATTAAAAAATATTGGAGCTAATTTTTATCCAGGAAATAAATCCAAATTGCCAATTTTTATTAAAGGATCAAATTATTTAAGACCAATTAAATATTTTGAGAAAAGAGGATCTGCCCAATGTAAAACAAGTATAATGTTAGCCTCTTTAAATGTTCCAGGTAAAATAAAAATAAAAGCTAAAAGATCGAGAAATCACACAGAAAATATGTTTAAAGCCCTTAATATTCCAATTAAGACGAAAAAAATATTTAATTATGATTTTATTACGTTATCTAGACCAAAATTAATTAAAAAATTTGATTTTAATATTCCTGGAGATATAAGTTCAGCGTCTTTTTTTATTATACTTACATTACTATCCAAAAACTCCAGAATTGTTTTAAAAAATATTAATATCAATGAAACAAGAATTGGTCTTATAAAAATTTTAAATATGATGGGTGCGAAAATTAAATTTAAAAATATAAAGGTAATAAATGGAGAAAAATGTTCAGATATTGAAGTAAGAAGTGTAAAGAAATTAAAAGGTATCAGATGCCCCACTAATTTAAATTCCGCAGCGATAGATGAATTTATGATTATTTTTCTAGCTGCTGCAAAAGCAAATGGAATTTCCTCTTTTAAAGATCTATCTGAATTAAATCAAAAAGAAAGTCCTAGACTTAAAATTGCAGCAAGAATTTTAAAAAATATGGGAGTTAAATTAAAATACGATCATAGTTCAATAAAAATTTATGGAAATCCCAATTTAGAGTTAAACAAAAAAATTGTAATTAGGAATTTTTTGAAAGACCATAGAATATTTATGATGTCTGTTATATCAGCATTATCATTTGGTGGGATTTGGAAAATATATGATCCAATCTCTGTTAAAACTTCTTTTCCTTCATTTTTTAAAAAAATAAAAGAAATTGGAGGTATTATTAAATGGTAAAAAAAAAAATTAAAGTTGCAATTGACTCTCCTGCTGCTGCAGGAGCAGGAACGGTTGCTAAAGCTATATCCAAATATTTTAATCTTCTTTATTTAGACACAGGAAAAATTTACAGATATATAGCTTTTTTAAAAATAAAACTTCCCAGGAAATACTGTTACAAATTTATCAAAAGAAAAATTAAAAACCTTAAATTAAAAGATTTAGAAAAAAAAGTATTATCAAATGATGAAATCGGTACTATGGCTTCAATAATAGCTAAAGATAAAAATGTTAGAAAATTGGTCCATAATTTTCAAATTAATTGTGCCTATAGATTTCCAAAAAAGTTTAATGGTAGTTGCTTAGATGGAAGAGATATCACTTATAGAATAATACCTGATGCAAATTTTAAATTTTTTATAACTGCATCTTTAAAAGTAAGGGCCCTAAGAAGATACAAAGAATTAAGAAAACTCGGCAAAAAGACTACTCTATTAGACGTAAAAAAAAGTATTAAAATTCGTGATTATAGTGACTTTAATAGGCGTATTTCCCCCCTTAAAAGAACTAAGGATTCTATCTTGATTAATACCTCAAATTTAACTAAAAGTGCATGCTTTTTAAAAATAAAAAATATTATTGAAAAAAAAATTAAAAATTAATGGAAATATACAATTCTTTAGAAACTAAAGCCTCAAAAGAATTTAAAGAACTTCTAAACGGCCAACTTTCAAAATCAAAAAATATTGCTGAAGGTAAAATAATAGAGGGTAAAGTAACTAAAATAACTGAAAAGTTTATTTTTCTGTTTATAGAGGGACTAAAATCAGAACCTGTGGTTGATGTTAATGAGATTAAAACTTTAGGATTGTTAGATAATTTAAAAGTTGGAAGTAAAATTTCAGTTTTATTGGAGAGAATAGAAGACAAAAATGGTGATGTTATTGTGTCCGCAAGTAAAGCTCTTAAAATAAAAGGTTGGGATAAACTAGTAGAGGCATTTGAAAAAAATGAGCCTATAATGGGAAAAATAACAAATAAATGTAAAGGTGGTGTTATCGTTGAACATATTGATACTGGGTCACTTATGTTTTGTCCTGGTTCTCAAATCTCTGATAAACCTCTAAAAGATATATCTCATTTAATAAATGAACCTCAAAAGTTTGCTCTAATTAAACTAGATAAGATTAGAGGTAATGCATGTGTATCAAGAAGACAAATCATATCCTCTGGTAAAAAAGAGGATAGAGCAAAAATCATAGAAAAGTATAAAGTTGGCGATATAATTAAAAATGCTGTAGTTAAAGGATATAGCAACTTTGGATGTTTTTTTGATGTAAACTCTGAGTTGGATGTGCTTGTTCATACTTCTGAACTTTCATATTCAAGAGTAAATCACCCTGAAGAACTATTAAGCATAGGGGCAAAACATGATTTGCTAATAATCTCGGTTGACAAAGATAAACAACAAGTAGGTTGCTCAATTAAACAATTATCACCAGATCCATTTGAACATATATCAAATTATGAATTAAAGAAAGAATACAAAGTCAAAGTTGTTAAATTGATGGACTTTGGTGCATTTTGTGAACTTGAGCCTGGACTTACTACTTTATTGCACTCGAGTGAATTAAGTTGGACTAAGAAAAATCCATCTGCCAAAAAAATGTTTAAAATAGGGGATGAAATAAATTGTGTAATTACTGAAATTGATAAAGAAAAAAGAAGAGTTTCTATATCACATAGACTAACGCAAGAAAATCCAATGATTGTTTTCGAAAAAAAGTTTCCAGTAGACTCAATAGTTGAGGGAACAATTAACAGTATTAATGATTATGCAATCTATTTAAAAATTGATGGTTTTGATTTAGACGGCTTTTTACATGCCAATGACCTTACATATGATAAAAACCCTGAAGAGGAAATTAAAAAATATAAGAAAGGCGAAAAATTGAAAGTTAAAGTTTTAGAAATAAAGCCTGATCAACAAAAGCTAAGAATAGGTTTAAAACAAACCCAAACTGATCCTTTCGAATGGTTTAAAGATAAAAAAGTAAATGATACTTTAACTGTCAAAATATTAAATACTGATAACAGAGGTCTTACAGTTCAACCCGAAGGTAGTAAAATTGAGTTACAAATAAAAAAATCTCAGATTGCAATAAATGCAGCTGATGCAAGACCATCAAGGTTTATTACAGGAGATAGAATTGATGCTGCAATACAGGAAATTGATCTAAAAAAAAGGAAGGTATCTTTAAGTATTAAATTATTAGAAGAATTGCAGAACAAAAAAGCTTTAGAAATGGGTTCTGATCCTTTATCAGGAAGACAGCTTCCATTTTCTTCTTTATCAGATAAATTGGATAAAAAATAAAAAAAAAAAAAGAAAGATTAATTAAAATTGGCAATAGTTAAATCTAGGCTCCTTCAAAAAATTTACAAAAAATACCCTAATTTTTATAAAAAAGATCTCGAAAAATTTTTTAATATAATTTTGGAGGAAATTAAATATTCTTTAAAAAAAGGTGAAAGAGTTGAGTTAAGAGGTTTCGGTACTTGGTCGACACATGTACAGAAAGCTAGAATTTCTCGTAACCCAAAAACTGGTGAAAAAGTTGATACTCCTGAAAAAAAGACTATTCATTTTAAATTTGGTAGAGAATTATTTGACAAAATAAATAATGAAAAAAAATAGAAAAAAGTTATTTATTGCGTGTGATACAAGCAAAATTTCAAGAGTAAAAAAAATTTTAAAATATACAAAAAACAAACAAATAAAAATCGGTTACAAATTTGGTTTAGAATTTCTTAATTCAAAAGGTGGTAGAAATTTTATAAAAGGATTAAAAAATAAGATCATTTTTTTGGACACTAAGTTAAATGATATTCCAAATACTATGAGGTCAGCGATAATTGCTTTAAAAGATTTAAAACCTAATTACTTAACAGTGCACATAAGCTCCGGCTTGGAGGCGCTTAAGGCTGTTAAAAGTGTTTCAAAAAAAATTAAAATAGTTGGTGTTACAACTCTTACTTCCCTTGATAATAAAAATTTAAAGGAAATTGGATATAACAAGTCTGTTAAAGATTTAGTAAAACATCAAGCGAGATTAGCAAATAAGGCAAAGCTCGATGCATTAGTGTGTAGCGCTAATGAAACAAAATTTGTAAAAAAATATTTTAAAAAAGAGATAATTACTCCAGGTATTAGTTTTAATAAAATTAAAAATGATCAAAAAAGGATTACCACTCCATATGAAGCTTATTATAAATATAAAAGTGACTGGTTAGTTATAGGAAGATCTATTACAAAAGGAAATATTAAGAAAAATTTAGATGATTTAATGTTTCAAATTAAAAAAAAATAGATTCAATATTGTATTGGTTCATCGTCGATTGATCTCCATAAATACCAAGTTGCAACTGAGCAATATGGTGAGAATTTTTTTTGAAGTTTAAATATAAAGTTTTTTGGAGGTAAGTATTTTTTTTGATAATTATTCGATATTGCTCTGAGTAATCCTATGTCTTGAATTGGCCAAATATTTTGCCTGTTGAAAGTAAAAAGTAAAATCATCTCTGCAGACCATCTTCCTATTTGCCTTAAACTAGAAAGATAAACTATTGCATCTTCATCATTCATTTTATTTATTAATTTTGGATTAAATTCTTTATTTAAAAACTTTTTTGATAGCTCTTTTATACCTTTAACCTTTTGCTTACTTAAGCCACATTTTTTTAACTGACTAAAAGATTTATTATTTACTACATATGGTTTGATTTTTCCTTTACAAACTTTTTTAAACTTAGAAAAAACTGAGTCTGCAGCAGCTACACTTATTTGCTGACCAATTATACTTTTGCACAAAGAAAAAAAAATGTCTCCTCTTGTAGTAAGTATTTTATCATCGTATTTTTTTATAAGTTTTTTCATCACAATGTCTTTAGAAGACAGATACTTTACTGCAACATTCCAATAGTAAGGTTTTTTAGTCATGTCTTGACGGTGTGGGTTCTTTTTTTAAAGCAATTTCTCGTCTAAAAATTATAATTGAGGAAGCAATAACCAAAATTGCACCAATTAAAGTTTTTCCGGATGGAACTTCTCCCCAAATCAAATACCCAAATACAATTGCAAAAACCAAAGCCAAATATTTTAAAGGTGTAACTAAGGAAACTTCAGAAAATTTGTATGACTGGCTTAACCACAAATTCGCAACACCACCAAAAAAACCTATCATAGATAAAAGTGTAAGATCATAAAAGCTTGGCATTATCCAACCAAATGGCAAGGTTAGTAAACCAGCAATAGTAATTGCCGCAGAGAAAAAAAGAGAAATTAACCATACGGGTTCTGTTGATGATAACTGCCTAATACTTATTGCAACATAAGACATTCCTAAAACAAAAATAACTGGAAAAATATAATAAACATTAAGTGAACTAAAGCCGGGTTCTGATATAATTAAGATTCCTATAAAACCTATAAATACTGCTAACCATCTAAAATAACCTACTCTTTCACTTAAAAAAAAAATTGAAAAAATTGTTGTGAATATTGGAGCTGCGAATGAAATGCTTACGACAGTTGCTAAAGGTAAATTTCTCAATGCGGTAAATATTGAGAGTAAAGCAGCTAGGCCAAAAAAACATCTTGAAAAATGTAATAATGGTCTTTTGGTAAAATAAAAGTCTCTAATCCTTTCTTTAGGAATAACAAAATAATAAAGCACTATTCCAAAGAAACCTCTGAAGAATATTACTTGACCTAATGGATAATCATCTGACCACTTGACTATTAAATCCATTATAGAAAAGGCACAGACTGACAAAAACATGTACAAAAAGCCTAATTGATTTTTAGACAACATAAGTTAACTTTAGATAAATAAATTTAATAATCAATGGAAATAGCAGTTTTAGCTTGTGGGTGTTTTTGGGGTCCAGAAATTAAGTTCAGTAAACTTGAAGGTATTTACAGAACAGAGGTTGGATATTGTGGAGGAAAGAGTTCAAAAACTTCATACGAGGAAGTTTGTACAGGTAACACAAATCATGCAGAGGTAGTAAAATTAGAATTTGATCCAAATAAAATTTCATACGAAAAAATATTAGAATTTTTTTTTCAGATACATGATCCAACAACACTAAATTCTCAAGGACCAGATTTTGGAACCCAATATCGAAGTGAAATATTTTATTTAAACGAAAATCAAAAAAATATTGCAGAAAAAATCACAAAAGAAATTAATGAGAAACTTTCGGGAAAAGTAGTAACTAAAATATCATTATTGAAAAATTATTGCATAGCTGAAGAATATCATCAAAAATATTTAGATAAAAATTAAATGAGTTTAGTTTCTACTGAATGGCTTCAGAAAAATTTAAATAATGTTAAGATAATCGATAGCTCTTGGCATTTACCAAATACTAAAAGAAATGGCTATAAAGAATATTTAAAAAATCATATAAAAAATTCTTTGTTTTTTGATATAGATATGTGTTCCAAAAAGAATACTGATCTACCACATATGTTAGTAGATATAAGCGAATGGGAAAAAATTGTTTCTGATATGGGGATAAAAAATAGTGATGAAATAGTTATTTATGATAATTCTGATTTAGTTAGTTCATGTAGATGTTGGTATAATTTTTTATACTTTGGGCATAATCCTAAGTTTGTTAAAATTTTAAATGGTGGCTTTAAAAAATGGATGAATGAAAGAAGAGAAGTAACAACCAATATTGAGAGAGTAAACAAAACTAACTACCAAGCAAAAGAAAGAAAAATACTAGTAAAAAATAAAAAACAGATCGATGAAAATATTCTAACAGCTGAATTTAAGCTTATAGATGCAAGAAATCTTAATAGATTTAAAGGTATAGAACAAGAACCTAGACAAGGTTTAAGATCTGGATCAATTCCAAATTCATTTTGTTTGCCTTTTGGTAATTGTATAAACAAGGAGACAAATGAATTTTTAGACATATCAAAATTGGAAGAAAAATTTAAAGAAATACTTAAAGATATTAAAGACACCAATATAGTATTTACTTGCGGATCTGGAGTAACAGCCTCTGTTCTAGCTTTCGCACTATCTTTGATAAATAATAAATATTCACCAATAATTTATGATGGATCTTGGAGTGAATATGGTAGATATTCTTCATGAAATTATCTAAAAAAATAACAATATTTATATCTATAATATTTATAGTTATCTTTGGAATAATTATAGCAAGATATTTTATAGGTAAACATTTTGAAAAAAAATTTTCACAAAGGCCTCCTCCAGGTGTAATTATAGAAGTAGTTGACAACTCTCAATTTTTTGAAAAAATTGAAACTTTTGGAACTGCTGTAGCACTTAAAACGAAAAACTATAGGGTAAAAAAAGAAGAGATTAAAAATCAAAATATAAAATTTGGTAAACTTATAAAAGAAGGTGAGACAATATTTATAATAAATGATGAAAAGGTAAAAGCACCGTTTAAGGGAGTTTTAGGTAAAAGAGAAATCGCACAAGGAGTTTTGGGAACAGACTCATTTATACTTACTTTGGACGATATCTCATCAATTATGTTGGATATAAAAGTACCCGAAAGTTATTTATCTATTTTAAAAACAGGCTTGGAGGTTAATATAAAATCAGATTCATATAAAAAAAAATTCAATGGAGTAATAGAATCTGTAAGCTCAAGAGTCGATCCAAATACAAGATCTGTTCTTTGTAATATTAAAGTTAAGAATCCGAAACTTGAATTAATTCCAGGTATGCTTTTAAATGCAGAAATAATTTATAATAAAGTTGATGCAATTGGAGTTTCAGAGTCATCAATACTAGTTCAGGGAAAATCTAATTTTGTATACAAAGTTTTAGAAGATAACTCAGTTGAGAAAATTGAGGTAAGTGTAGGAAAAAGAAGTTACGGAAAAATTATGGTTTTAGAAGGATTAGATATTAATGATAAGATTATCAAAGAGGGAATTTCTAAAGTAAGAAATAAAATGAAAGTTAAAATTGTTAACAAATAATAATGTATCTTACAGATTTATCAATTAAACGACCTGTAGTTGCAACCGTAATGAGCTTAATACTTGTTATTTTTGGACTTGTAGTTTTTAACGAGATACCCACAGATGAGCTCCCAGATGTAGAAAGACCAATTGTTACAATACAAACCAATTACCAAGGGGCATCGGCAGAAATAGTTGATACTCAAATTACTCAAAAAATTGAAGATAGAGTTGGAGGCACACCAGGACTGATTAATATTGAGTCAATGAGTGAAGATGGATCATCGAGAATTGAGATGACCTTCAAGTCAGATTTAGATTTAGACAATGTTGCAAATGATGTGCGAAGTTTTGTTGCAAGGGTAGTTGATGAGCTTCCCGAAGAGGCAAGCGCTCCCGAGGTCTATAAACAATCTGCTGGATTTAGAACAACTATGTGGATGAGTTTTAGTTCTGATTTTATGTCTGATATGGAGTTAACCGATTATGCTGATAGGTACTTAACTGATTACTTTGCAACAGTAGAAGGCGTTGGGAGAGTAAGACTGGGAGGAGAAAGAGAAATATCTTTAAGAATATGGTTAGACCCAATAGCGTTAGCTGCAAGAGACTTAACAACACAGGAAGTTGAACAGACTTTAAGATCTGAAAATTTAGAATTTCCATCTGGAAGAATAGAATCAAAAGATATAGATTTAACCATTAAATTAGAGAATGCATACGATAAAATTGAAACCTACAAAAATTTACCACTAAAAAAATCTTTTGACGGATCAATTACGAAATTATCAGACGTTGCAAGAGTCGAATTTGGTCCAGTCTCTACAAGAACTGTTTTCAAAGGTAATGGTAAACAGGTAGTTGGAATTGGTATTTATCAACAATCAGATGCTAATACCATTAAAGTTGCAAATAGATTAAAAAAGAAAATAAAAGAAATTCAGCCAACGCTGCCCGATGGTACATCATTGGAAGTATCTTTTGATAGAAGTAACTATATATCAACAGCTATTTATGAAGTTTACAAAACCCTTGTAATAGCATTAATTTTAGTGACCATAATTATATATTTATTTCTAGGCAATATTAGAGCCCTAGTAGTACCAATTATTGCTTTACCAGTTTCATTAATATCTACTTTCTTAGCAATTTACTTTTTTAATTTTTCTATAAACTTATTTACTCTTATGGCATTAGTTCTTGCTATTGGAATAGTTGTAGATGATGCAATTGTTATGCTTGAAAATATTGTTAGACGAGTTGAAAAAGGGGAAACATCGCTTGTTGCGGCATACAAAGGTTCAAAACAGGTGTCATTCGCGATAATAGCAACAACATTAGTTTTAGTTGCAGTATTTATCCCGCTTATTTTTATTAAAGGTTTAAGTGGTACTTTATACACTCAAACAGCTGTGACTCTATCTTTTGCAGTAATTATATCTAGTTTCGTAGCTCTATCTTTAAGTCCTATGATAGCAAGCAAAGTTTTGGTTAAAAAAAATATAAAATCAAAAGTTTCTCAAAAATTTGAAGTGAGTTTAAATAAATTTAGAGATTTTTATAAAAGAACATTATTATTTTGGTTAAAAAGAAAAAAAGAAATAATAATTTTTTTAATAACCATATTAGTTTTAACTACTTCTATATTTTTATACGCTCCAAAAGAACTAATGCCAAAGGAAGATAGAGGGGCATTTTTTGTTATTATTAAAGCCCCTGAGAGTTCTGGTTTTGAATATACATCAAGTAAGTCTGAGGAAATCGAGGGTTTTTTATTACCTGAGGTGGGAAAAGGGGAATATAGAAGATTGCTTTTAAGAGTGCCCGGATTTGGAAAAAGTTCCACACAAGTGAATTCCGGTTTTATAATTGTTTTGTTAGAACACTGGGATAATAGGAAAAGAGATGGTCAAAGAATAATGATGGAATCTTTTAGAAAAATTTCAAAAGTTCCGGGTGTATTAGCTTTTCCAGTTATGCCACAAGGTATTAGAACAGGAGGGGTGCAAAAACCTGTGCAATTTGTTTTGTTGGGCAATACTTATGAGGATTTAATAAAATGGAAAGAAGTAATAAAAAGTGAAGCTAGGAAAAATAAAAATTTAATTAATGTTGAGGATGACTTTAATCAAACTAAAGCAATTTTAAATGTAAAAATTGACCAAGAAAAAACTTCAGATTTAGGCGTTTCTACTTTGGAAATTGGCAGGTCAATAGAAACTATTTTTGGTTCAAGAAATGTAACCAAATTTACTAAGGATGGTCGCGAATACGATATAATATTACAAGGTGATATAAAAAATAGGAAAGAACCATCTAACCTGGCAAAGGTTTATGTAAGATCAAAAAATACTGGTAAGCTTGTTTCAATATCTAATTTAGTATCTCTTGAAGAAGAAGGCATAGCCCCAATATTATCAAGATATAATAGACAAAAAGCAATAACAATATCGGCTAACATTGTTGGAGACTATTCACTATCTGATGCACTCAATTTTCTCGAAAAAACAACAAATGATAATTTCCCCTCTGCTAGGATTGCTTATAAAGGCGAAAGTGAAGAATTGAGAGAAACCAGTTATCAAATATATTTAATATTTGCTTTAGCTCTATTGACTGCATACTTAGTAATGGCTGCTCAATTTGAAAGCTTCAAACATCCATTTACAATAATGTTAACAGTACCACTTGCAATTTTTGGTGGAATATTGGGCCTTCTAGTCGTTGGCAGTTCAATAAATATCTTTAGTCAAATTGCACTAATAATTCTTATTGGACTTGCAACTAAGAACGGAATTTTAATTGTTGAATTTGCTAATCAGCTTAGGGATGAAGGAAAAGATATTGAAAAATCTATTATTGAGTCTGCAAATATAAGATTAAGACCAATTTTAATGACATCAATATCTACTATAATAGGTGTATTACCTTTGGTCTTTAGTAGTGGACCAGGTGAAGCAAGCAGATTAACGGTGGGAATTACAATTTTATTTGGTATGATTTTTTCAACTTTCTTTACTCTATATGTTATTCCGACAATTTATTTAGCAATTGGTAAAAATACCAAAAGTATTAATTACATTGAAAAAGAACTTAAAAAACAGTTAGATTAAAATATAATATATTTTTTTTTATTTAATCTTTTTTCACATTTGTTTAATTGAATTTTATATCTATCTGAATGCGCTTTTACTTTTTTTGCTAAATTAATAACTTTTTTATTTTGCTTATAATTTTTATAATTTCCCCAACCCTCATGATAGGCAATATATTGTTTAAAAGAATCTTTCATTGAGATTTTAAGTAATTTAGAGGATTTCGAAGTATACCATCCTATAAAATCAACGCTATCCTTATACCTGGTTCTTAAAGCTAATGAGTTATTTGTCTCTTTTTTGTATTGTTTCCATGTACCTTTTACAGCTTGAGAGTAACCAAAAGAACTTGATGGTCTTTTAAAAGGAATTACTTTAAAAATTTTTTGTCTTTTAGGTTTTGCCAACCAATCAAAATCAGACTCCATTTTTATTATTGCAAGTTGTATATAAATTGGAGTTCCCCACTTTTTTTCTGTTTTTTTTGAATATTTATACCAAAGGTATCTTTCAGAAAAAATCGAACAACCACTTTGAGTATTTTTAGGAATCGATGAGCAAGATGTTAACAAAAAAGAAATAAATACTAAAAAAATTATTTTACTTTTTAACATTTTTTCTCCAGTCCCAAGGCATATCAAATGTACCTTTCCATAGCCCAAGTTCCTCTCTCTTGGCCTCTCTTTCAGCACTCAGATATTTTTTTGAATATTTTTTATAAGCTACTGCGTAGCCCAACCTAACCATCCTAGAGTTAATATTAATTTTATTTTTATAACAAGTTCCTAAAATTCTTTTATATCTATCAATTCCCTCAACTTTGCATCTAATGTCATAATCTTTAGTATAACCTTGTAGTTTTTTTTTTGAAATTTCTCCACACTTATAGTTTTTATTAAATGAAAAAATAAATATGCTTAAGAAAGTTCTTTGACATAATTGTTTCATTTCAGGAGCATCTATTCCATGTAGTCGAATTTTCTTATTATCAATTTTTAAAGTGTCACCATCAACTACTACTGCGGTTCCTTTAATTATTTCACTATTTGCAGGAATTACGAAAAATAAAAAAAATACAATTTTAATTAATAGATTTTTTTGCATAGAGATAAACAAATAAAAAAAGATATATAACTATTACACCCAAAAGATTTCCATTTAAATCAGAAAATTGGAAAGATCTGTTTGGAATAAAAATATGTAAAAACTCTAAAGTTATTGAGGATGAAAATAAATAAATAGAGATTTTTTTTAAATTGTCTTTAGAAAATAAAAACAATCCAAAAAATGAAATAAACGCAAATGCAAATGTATGATTTGAGGAAAAATCAAAGATTCTAAAACTAAAATCGTTTGTTAATTGAGGTTGTTTATTAAAATCATCATAAATTATTTTACCCAGTATACTACCTGGAAAAATATATAAAATGATGAATATTAGATTTACTAAATAAAAAAATAATTTTAACATACTTATTAATTAATATAATAAATAAATTAATGAGTCATTTAATTTTAGTTAGACACGGACAAAGTGAATGGAACCTTCAAAAAAAATTTACAGGTTGGGTGGATGTTGATCTCACACCTGAAGGTAAGTTAGAAGCATGTAAAGCTGGTGAAGCTATAAAAACTTTAAATATTAATATTGATTATTTTTATTCCTCTTTTCAAATAAGATCTATTAACACATTAAAGTTAATCCAAAATACATTAAGAGATAAAACGCCACCAGAAAGAGCGTGGCAGCTAAATGAGAGACATTATGGGGCGTTAACAAGTTTAAATAAAGATGAAATGAAAAAAAAATTAGGAGAAAAAAAGATTCATGAATTTAGACGGTCGTGGGATTTAAGGCCAGATCCATTGAATAGAAATAGTCCATATCATCCTATCAATATGGCAATCTATAAAAGTTTAAAAAAAGAGGATATTCCAGACACTGAATCTTTGAAAGATACTTTTGATAGAGTAGTTAAATACTTTAGAACTAACATCCAAGATAAAATCGATAAAAATAAAAATGTACTAATTTCAGCTCATGGAAATTCTATAAGATCTCTTTGTAAATATCTTTTTAATTTAGATAATAAACAAATTACCAAACTAGAAATTCCTACTGGGAATCCCCTTTTGATTCAATTTGATAAAAATAAAAAAATTTTGAGTTGTGAATATTTAGATAGTGATAGATCACAAGATTTAATTGTTTTTTAATAAACTTTCATAGACTTTAATGTCGGTAACATGGATAAATTTATTTTTACTTTCAAAACCAAATAAATTATTTTCTTTGATTAAAGTATTCCAGACATCATTTATTGAAAATTTACTATTTGAAAAATTAGATAAAATTTTTTTATTGAGAATTTGGCACCCTGTATAAATAAAATCTCTTGGATTTTCTCTGCTCAATTTATTTATATTTAAATTAAAATCACCATTTAAATTTTTATCGAAACTTAAATTTTTGTGAACAGTTAATAATATATTTTTGATGGTATGATTAAAATAAAGTTTCTCCATTTTTTTTATATATTCTAAGTAATTTTCATCCCAAAAAGTATCAGGATTTAAAACTAAAAAATCTTCCTCATCTAAGTTTTTAGTCATATTAAAAATTCCACCACCTGTATCTAAAATTTTCTCACCATCGTTAATAATATCTATTTCTAGTTTTAAGTTTTTATTAATTAAAAAATTCTCAATTTTTTTAGGTAAATAAAAGGTGTTTAATTTTACTTTTTTGATATTTAATTTTTCTACAAGGTTTAAGGTATGTTCGAGTAAAGTTTTATTAAACAATTCCAGTAATGGTTTTGGTTTATCAAGTGTTAAAGGGTTTAGCCTTTTTCCAAAACCAGCACATAATATGATAGCAGTTTTAATTTCCATATTTATTTCTAATTTTTTTTGGAAAATATTTGTGAAGAAAAATTATAAGATCTTTCAATAATTCGTTATTTTGGCATCTCAAATCTATTAATCTCCATGTGTAAGGTATTAATTTTAAATATAATTTTTTGTTATCTCTTTTTGCTAATCTAGTAAATATTCCAATTATTTTTAAATTTCTTAAAACAGACAGAATTTCAAAATCATTTAAAAAAAAATTTTCATTTATATTTTTCTTATTTTTTTTTAAATAGAAATTGTAAATTTTTTTTTTGAAATTTTTTGATGTTTTGTATCTTACATCATCTACTAAAGATACAAGATCATAAGCTTGATTACCTATGACTGCATCTTGAGTATCAATAAAAGCTAATTTATTTTTAAAATACATAAGATTCGATACATGAAAATCTCTATGCACAAAAGTATCATTTTTTAGTTTCAATTTTTGTAGCAGGTTTTTAATTTTTGTGACTAATATTTTATTTATTTTAGATTTATTTTTTCTTACATTTTCAGGAACATACCAGTCACAAAATAATTTTGCTTCATTGAAAAGCATTTTATTATTATAAGTAGGTATTTTATAAAGCTGATTTTGAAAATTTTTTATTTTTTTTGTTTTTATCCCTTGCATTTTTATTAATAAGTCAATTATTTTCTCAAAAGTTGAAAATTTACTTTTTTTTCTTTTTATAACATCAAGTGCTGTTTGCTTTCCTAAATCCTTTACTTCAATAAAATTATTTTTGTATTCTTGATATATTAATTTAGGAGCAATAAATTTATTCATAATAAGAATTTTATTTATAGCATCGTAAATTAATAAGTTTTTTCTTTTTTCTTTTTTTGAGAAAATAATAATACTGCTTTTTGATTTTATTTTTTTTCTATAAAACTCTCTGAACGAGGCATCTCCTTTTATTTTATGAAGTTTATGTTTTATTTTTAACATTAAATATATGACCCTTTTTTTTATTTCTAAATTCTAAAAATCTTTTTTCTGACTTAAAATTGTATTTAAAGAAAAGGTTATAATTATTGCCAATCTTTTTTTTGATTTTTTCTGGCCATTCAACAAATGTGAGAAAATTTTCTGTGTTTTCAAACATCCCTATATTTTTGATCTCTTCAGAATTTTTTATTCTAAATAAATCATAATGTCTAATTTTTATATCTTTGATCTCATACTCATTTAAAATACTAAAAGTCGGTGATGTGATCTCGCTTAATTTAATTTTTTTTTCTTTTTCTAAAGAATTAATCAAATATCTTACGAATGTAGTTTTGCCTGCTCCTATATCTCCATACAAAAAAACTATATCACCATGTTTCAATACTTTTGAAAATTTTTTAGCAATTTTAGCTGTTAGGCTTTCTTTTGATATTTCTATTTTGCTACCACTAGTAGCGATATGCATCTGGTTTATACGGACCTTCTGGTTTAACACTTATATAATCTGCTTGGTCTTTTGATAAAGGAGTTAATTTAGCTCCAACTTTCTCAAGATGTAGCCTTGCAACTTTCTCATCTAAATGTTTAGGTAAAACATATACTTTATTTTCATATTTGTCCGAATTATTCCAAAGTTCAATTTGCGCTGTTACTTGGTTTGTAAAAGAAGCACTCATTACAAAACTTGGATGACCAGTTGCACATCCTAAGTTAACCAATCTTCCTTCGGCTAATAATATAATTCTTTTGTTATCTGGAAAAGTAATTTCGTGAACTTGAGGTTTTATTTCATCCCACTTGTAGTTTTTAAGAGCCTCTACTTGTATTTCATTATCAAAGTGTCCAATATTACATAATATTGATCTATCTTTCATCGCTCTCATATGATCTGCTGTTACAATATCTTTATTGCCTGTAGCAGTAACAACGATATCTGCTTGTCCAATCATCTCATCCATTAAAACAACTTCATAGCCTTCCATAGCTGCTTGAAGAGCACAAATAGGATCAGTCTCTGTTACCATAACTCTTGCGCCACTTTGTCTTAAAGAAGCTGCACTTCCTTTTCCAACATCACCAAAACCTGCAACAATAGCGACTTTTCCTGACATCATTACATCAGTTGCTCTTTTAATTCCGTCAACCAAACTCTCTCTACATCCATATAAGTTATCAAATTTAGACTTAGTAACTGAGTCGTTTACATTGATTGCTGGTACTAAAAGTGTTCCTTGTTCTTCCATTTTTTTCAAAGCTAAAACACCAGTTGTAGTTTCCTCGCTTAAGCCTTTTATATCTTTCATTAAATTTTTATAATCTTTGTGCATTAATGCAGTTAAATCACCACCATCATCCAAAATCATATTTGGCTTCCAGTCCTTTTTACCTTCAATTGTTTGTCTTACACACCACCAATATTCTTCCTCCGTTTCACCTTTCCAGGCGAAAACTGGTATTCCAGCTTTTGCGATAGCAGCGGCGGCATGGTCCTGCGTGGAAAAGATATTACATGATGACCATCTAACTTCAGCTCCTAAATCAACAAGAGTTTCTATCAAAACAGCTGTCTGGATAGTCATATGTAAGCATCCTAATATTTTTGCACCCTTAAGAGGTTTTTTACCTTTGTATTCTTTTCTCAAAGCCATTAATCCTGGCATTTCTGTTTCTGCTAATGAAATTTCTTTTCTTCCAAATTCTGCTTCGGATATATCTTTAACTTTATAATCGGTCATAAGGTGGAATGTTTAACAACATATTATTGATTAATCAACTTTACTTTAAGCATTTGGGAAAATAATCTCAATTTTAGCACCTTTTTTGTTCAAATTATTCCCTGCGATGATTTTCCCACCATGCAAATCTATTAAATTTTTTACAATATTTAAACCCAAACCAGAATGTTCACCAAATTTTTCAGGTCTATTACTATAAAATCTTTTAAATATTTTACTTGTATCTTTTTCCTTAAATCCAATTCCCTCATCGATAACATCAAGTGTAATTTTTTTATTTTTATCTTTGCTCAATTTTACAATTATCTCCTTGTTATCCTCACTAAAAGAAATCGAATTTTCTAAAAGATTGGCTAAAATTTGTTCAATTCTATTTTCGATACCGTATATCTCAAATTTTTTATATTGATTGTTTATCTCTAATGATATTTTAATTCCCCGTTTGGGTAGATAAATACTGTTAAAATCATCAACAACTGAGTTCACTATTTCTTTTAGATCAATTTTATTCATTTGCTCTTTTGTTATTGCTACCTCATCTTTTAACATTTGAGAATAATCTGTGATTAGTCTTTCTATTCTTTCAACATCATGACTCAAAATATTAACTAATTTATCTCTTTGGTTTTTATCTTCAGTCTCAGATATAATTTCAGATGCACTTTTAAGAGACGCTAAAGGATTTCTTATTTCATGTACTAAGTCTGTTGAAAAATTTTCTGCAGTATTAACTCTATTTTGAAGTTCTTGGGTCATATCTTCAAGTGAGTTTGTTAATATTCCAAGTTCATCTTTCCTTTTTTTAAGATTTTCAATCTTTGTTTTTTTATCACTCTTACTTTTTATTATTTTAGTATAATCAACTAAGTTTCCTATTGGTTTAAGAAAAAATCTATTCAGAACAATGGAAAATACAAGAATTACGATCGCGACTAAAATTGCAGTTCTTATTATGAAAATTTTTCTCTCATCTATTGCTGATTTAATTTCATTTGAGTTTTCTGATATTAATATGTATCCAACGTTCTCATTATTTAACGAAACGTTTTTAATAGTTGTTAAAACATACCTATCGTAAAATTCCTGAGTTAACGTATAAGGTCTTCCATAATCTCTGGAAGCTGCATAATTATCTACAATTTCTTTAATTGTTAATATTTTTTTACCACTACTATCTTTTTTAACCTCAATTTCGACTTTTTTCTTATTTGTAAGATCTTCAAATTCTACAACATCTAATCTTTGAGAGAAGGAACGTGGATCCAAATCTAATGTATCTGTATCAGCAATTAGATTATTTTTAACATCAATGAATATAACTCTATCAAGATTTTGAAATAGAAAACGTGTTGAGAGCAGAAATTTTTTTATATCTTTTTCATTAAATTCAATACTTAATCTTTGCAAATGATCAATTGTATTGTCAATAACTCTAATATGATTTGAAGTTTTTTTTTTTATTAATCCTGGTTGTATACTCTTTAGATAAACCACAGTTAAAATGCCAATAATTATAAAAACAATTAGATTAATGAAAAGAAATTTTCTTAATATTGAAAGGTCCTTTATTAAAGATACCATATTTAACTAACATTCCACCTGTAGCCACTACCATAGCGAGTTTCTATTGCGGAAAAACTTGTATCAACCTTTTTAAATTTCTTTCTTATCCTTTTGACATGACTGTCTATAGTTCTATCTTCAATATCTGTATCTTCTCTATATGCAATATCCATTAACTGTGATCTTTCTTTAATAATTCCAGGTCTTTTTGCAAGTTCTTGCACAATTAAAAATTCTGTTGTTGTAAGTTTGTCAGGTAACTGTTTCCCACCCCACTCACACTCAAGTTGTGATGGGTCAAGTTTCAGCTTTCCATGTGATATAATATTTTTATTTTCTTCAATATTAGTTTGAGTTTTTTTTCTTAGCTGAACCCTTATTCTTTCGATTAAAACTTTAATTGAAAATCCACCTGATTTTTTAACAAAATCATCTGCACCTAACTTAAGTCCTAACAATTCATCTATTTCATCATCTTTAGATGTCAAAAATATCACTGGCATAGATGTTTTTTTTCTCAATTTTTTTAATAGTTCCTCACCGTCCATTTTTGGCATTTTAATATCAATTATTGCTAAATCTGGTGGTTGCCTCGTTAGTCCAATTAAGGCACTCTCTCCGTCTAGATATGTTTGTACTTTAAATCCTTCTTTTTCTAGAGCTATACTTATACTAGTAAGTATGTTCCTATCATCATCTATTAATGCTATTGTTTGTGTCATTAATACTATTAAAAATACTAAATTGTTCTAATTTGGGCAAGAAATCTAATCAATGAAGTATACCCCAATTTTCACCAGTATTTACATCTACTGTTAAAGGAGTTGAAAATGTGTGTAAATCGCTATCTTTGACACTTGCCATTTCATTAATAATCAATTTTACTAAATTCTTCTCTTCATTTATCGGTATTTCAAAAATTAATTCATCATGAATTTGCAGTAACATTTTGCATTGATTATTTTTTGTTTGCTCAAATTTTTTGTTAAGCCTTATCATTGCCAATCTCATTATTTCTGATGCAGATCCTTGTATAGGGGCATTAATTGCAGCCCTCTCTTGAAAATTTCTAACATTGAAATTTTTATCATTTATACCTGATATATGACTTCTTCTTCCAAAGATATTATTGACATACCCACTTTTTCTACAAAATTTTATTGTTTTACTCATATAATCTTTTATCTCTGGAAATCTTAAAAAATAAGAATTTAAAAATTCCTGTGCTTCTTGGTTTGATACCATTATTTGTTTTGCTAAACCATATTGGGATATACCATAAATAATTCCAAAATTAATTGCTTTTGCTTTTCTTCTCATGTCAGCATTTACTTTTTTGATATCACAATTGAAAATTTGACTAGCTGTTAGTGAATGGATATCTTGATTATTTTTAAAAGCTTTTTTCAATTCTTTTACATCAGCTAAATCTGCTAATATTCTCATTTCTATTTGGTTATAGTCAGCTGATATTAGTTTTTTTCCTTTTTCCGCAATAAATGATTTTCTTATCTCTTTTCCATCCTCTGTTTTTATTGGTATATTTTGTAAATTGGGATCACTTGATGCTAATCTACCTGTTGTAGTCGCTGCAAGAAGAAAGGATGTATGAACTCTTTTTGTTTTTGGATTTATATGTTCTTGAAGTGAGTCTGAATAAGTATTTTTTAATTTTGATATTTGTCTCCAATCTAAGACAAGTTTTGGTAACTCATTTCCTTTGAAAGCTAAATCCTCAAGAACTGAAGCACTAGTTGCAAAACTACCTTTTTTTGTTTTCTTTAATGTAGAAATTTTTAATTCATTATATAATATTTCTCCTAATTGTTTTGTGGAGGCAATATTAAATTCTTTTTTAGATATTTTGAAAATTTTTTGTTCTAAATCCTTAATTTTTTTTTCAAATTTTTTGGATAAAATTTTAAGAAATTTATCATCGACTTTAATTCCTGCTATTTCCATACCTGCCAAAATTTTAATCATAGGTTTTTCAAAAATTTCATAAATATTTAGTAATTTCTCTTTGTTAAGATTTGTTTTAAGAATTTTATATAATCTAAAAGTAATATCTGCATCTTCTGCGGCGTATTCTAAAGCTTTTTTTATATCTACGTCTTTAAAATTAATTTGTTTTTTGCCAGTTCCAACAAGATCTTTATAAGAAATTGGTTTATGACCTAAATGAATTTCAGATAATGTATCCATATTATGACGATTTTTTCCTGCGTCTAAAACATAAGAAATTAACATCGTATCCTCTAGTGAGTTTAGATTTACGCCATTGTGGTAAAAAATAATGTAATCAAATTTAATATTTTGTCCGATTTTTTTTATTGATTGATCTTCTAAGATCGGTCTTAATTTATTTATGACTTTTTTCTTATCAATACATTTCCCAGATGTATGAGAAATAGGAATATAGCACGCCTTGCCAATTTTTGTTGATATTGAAATTCCCACTAATTCAGCTTGGTGAGGGTCTAATGATGTAGTCTCTGTATCGATTGCAAACTCACCATTTTCCTCCGCTTCATGTATCCATTCATCTAATTCATCAATTTGGTCGATAAGTTTATAGTTTTCTGTATTAATTTTATCACTTTTTTCAAACGAATATGTAGTTTCATCTTTTTTAAATTTTGGTTCTCCATATGTTGAAATTGCGCTGCTTAATAACCTGTTAAATTCCATTTCCCTTAAAAAATTAAAAAGCTTATCTTTATCCACTTCTTTTAAAATGAAATTTTCTAATCTTTCTTTTACCGGAACATCCTTTTTAAGAGTAACTAACTTTTTACTTATAAGTGCTTTTTCTTTATTTTCTAAAATTGTTTCCCTTCTTTTATTTTGTTTTATCTCGGTTGCTTTTTCTAAAAGATTTTCTAAGTTTCCATATTTATTAATTAGTTCGGCAGCAGTTTTAACTCCTATACCGGGCACACCAGGTACATTATCACTGCTGTCCCCAGCTAATGATTGAACATCAATTACTTTATTAGAAGTTACACCGAATTTATCTTGTACATCTTCCTCTTTTATAAATTTATTCTTCATTGGGTCATAAATTCGAACACCCTTTTTATAAAGTTGCATCAAGTCTTTATCAGATGAAACAATTGTTACTTTCGCTCCAATTTTTAAAATTTGATCAACATATGTTGCTATTAAATCATCAGCCTCATAGTTAAGCATTTCTATAGATGGTAAATTAAATGCTAAAACTGATTTCCTTATAAAATCAAATTGAGGTATTAAATCATCAGGCGCATCTGACCTATTTGCTTTATAATCTTTATAAATCTCATTTCTAAAATTTTTTCTAGCTGAATCAAATATAACTGCAAAATGTGACGGTCTGTCTAAATTTTCTTTCGACTTTGAGTCCTCTAATAATTTAAATAACATGTTGCAAAATCCGCTAACTGCACCTGTTGGCATTCCATCACTTTTTCTTGTTAATGGAGGAAGTGCATAATAAGCTCTGAATATATATCCAGATCCATCAATTAAATAAAAATGATCAGTTTTTTTAATTTTGGTCATTAAAGTTTAGCTTCGTTTATATCTATGTTATAAATTTATAATTTAATATGGAAAAAAAAAACGTTTTATCAGTAAAAAATTTAAGCAAAATATATTCAAAAAACGGCTCTACAACAATTAATGCATTAAATAATTTAAACTTAGAGGTGAAAGAGGGAGAAATTTTTGGTCTTTTGGGTCCAAACGGTGCAGGTAAATCAACTTTTATAAATATTCTTGCAGGAACCGTAATCAAAACTTCAGGAACAGTAAATGTTTGGGGTTTTGATTTAGATAAAAATCCACGGCAAGTTAGAGCGTCAATTGGAATTGTGCCACAAGAGGTTAACTTAGATCCTTTTTTTAGCCCAAGAAAACTTCTTGAATTACTTGCGGGTATGTATGGCATCAAAAAAAAAGATCGTATTACTGATGATATTCTGAAGTTAGTAGCATTGGACAAACAGTCAGATAGCTATGCAAGAAGTCTTTCTGGTGGAATGAAAAGAAGATTGTTAATTGCAAAAGCATTAGTTCATCAGCCACCAATATTATTTTTAGATGAACCAACTGCAGGAGTTGACTTAGAGCTAAGACAAAATCTGTGGGAAAATGTCAAACTTTTGAATAAACAGGGAGTAACAATAATACTGACTACGCACTACTTAGCAGAAGCTGAGGAAATGTGTGATAGAATTGGAATTTTGAGCAAAGGAAATTTGGTAGCTTTAGATGGTACAAAAAATTTAATTGATAAAATTAAGACAAAAATAGTCACTTTCACGACAGACAAAAAACTTGATGTAAATAAGATTGATCAAAATAAATTAAAAATAATATCTAATAATAATAATAAAATTACTGTGTCCTACGATAAAAGCCTTATGAAAATTGAGGATATTTTTTTATATTTTTCGAATCAAAATATTAAAATATTAGATATCACGACTGACGATGCAGATATTGAAGATGTTTATTTAGGTCTAACAAAAAACTAGATTATTTATTATAAAATAGTAATATAAATTATGGATAGAGTTAAAATTTTAAATAATAATAAAGTCTTAAAAATTGTCTCTATACTAATTTTGGGATCATTACTTTTAACTATTTCAGCAAAAATTAAGATACCTTTTTATCCAGTTCCAATGACAATGCAAACTTTTGTAGTAATATTTTTAGGTCTTGCCTTTGGTTCAAAGTTAGCTACTGCAACTGTAGGACTATATTTAATTGAAGGTTTAATTGGATTACCAGTATTTTCTAATTCTCCCGAAAAAGGTGTTGGACTTGTTTATTTTACTGGCCCTACAATGGGATATTTAATTGGTTTTTTATTTACTGCTTATTTTGCTGGATATCTAAATTTTAAAACTAATTTTTTAATTATTTTTTCAAAGTTAGTTTTTGTAGTTTCGTTTATATATATATTTGGGTTAATTTGGCTTGGAATTTTAATTGGATGGGATAAACCGATTTTGCAATTAGGTGCATATCCATTTTTATATGCTGAGTTGTTCAAAATACTAATTTTAACTCTGATTACTAAAAAAATTATAAATCTAAAAAACTTTATTTAGGAGATCTTTTAGATAATATCCTTTGTAAAGTCCTTCTATGCATCTTTAACCTTCTAGCAGTTTCGGATACATTTCTGTTGCAAAGTTCAAACACTCTGTGAATGTGCTCCCATTTAACTCTGTCAGCTGACATAGGATTTTCGGGAGGCTGAGCTTTAGTTTTAGGATCCGCTAATAGTGCCTTTTCAACATCCTCTGCATCTGCAGGTTTTGCTAAATAATCTATTGCTCCCTCTTTAATTGCTGCAACTGCTGTAGGGATGTTTCCGTACCCAGTTAACATAATAATCCTACTTTCAGGATTTGATGTTTGAATTTCTTTTACAACCTCTAATCCATTTCCATCTCCAAGCCTTAAATCTACCACAGCGAAAGCTGGTTTTTTTGATTTTACACTCTCGATACCTGTTTTTACACCTTGAGCTTGTGAAACCGCGAAACCCTTTTTTTCCATTGCTCTAGCCAATCTCTCTCTGAATGGATTGTCATCGTCCACTATTAGCAACGAATTGTCTTTAAAATCAGTTATTTTTTGCATAGGACTCATATGTCTGATATATAGTGCTTCAATCAATTATTTCAATGGTTCAAAGTAGTAGATAAATATATGAAATAATTGCTTTACATTACTCAACTAATCTCATAATCAGTCTATTAAATTACAAATTTGCATATTAGATATGCAAATTTTTTTTGTTAAATTTTTTTTGAGGGGCTATGAAATGGAAAAATTTAAAAATGTTGATAAGCTTGTAAGTCAACTTAAACCATCTAATCCAGTTTACTGTATTAGAGGTGAAACACTAAAAAAAGCTTCAAAATATTTCCAAAAAAACTTTAAAGGCAAAATTCTTTATGCTGTAAAAACAAATCCAAATAAATTTGTTCTCAAAACGCTTTATGAGTCTGGGATTAAAAATTTTGACATTGCCTCAATTAAAGAAATTAAAACAATAAAGGAAATAGCTCCTGAAGCTAAGTGCCATTACATGAATACTGTAAAAAGTAGAGAAAGTATAAAAGAAGCTTATTTTAATTATGGAATTAGGTCATTTTCTTTAGATACAAAAGATGAACTAATTAAAATTTTAGACTCAACAAATAAAGCAAAAGATTTGGAGTTATTTGTAAGAATATCTGTTTCAAATGAGCATGCAGAGATAGATTTATCAAAAAAATTTGGAGCTGTTAATACTGAAGCGATTGGATTATTAAGACTTGCAAAACAACATTCAAAAAAAATAGGCTTAAGTTTTCATGTTGGCTCTCAATGTATGCATCCAATTTCATACGTTAAAGGAATTGATGAAATTAATAATATTATAAAAAAGACTAAAATCGAACCTGATTATATAAACGTTGGTGGCGGCTTCCCATCTATCTACCCTGATCTAATACCTCAACCGCTTAAAAAATATTTTGATGAAATAGAGAAAAGTCTTTCAAAACTTCAATTACGAAAAAAACCTGAAGTTATTTGTGAGCCTGGTAGAGCACTAGTTGCTGAGAGTGGATCAACAATCGTTAAGGTAATTCTTAGAAAAAAAAATAAACTTTATATTAATGATGGTACCTATGGATCTCTTTTTGACGGTGGAGTTCCAAACTTAGTTTTTCCATCTAGAATGATTTCAAATGGAAGACAAATTTCAAAAAAGCTAACAGCTTTTGATTTTTATGGCCCTACTTGTGACAGCATGGATTATATGAAGGGTCCTTTTGTTTTACCAAACAATATTAAAGAGGGTGATTATATTGAACTTGGTCAATTAGGTGGATATGGATTAACTTTCAGAACACAATTCAATGGTTTTTATTCCGACGAAATTTACGAATTAGAAGACAAACCAATTATGTCAATGTATGAAGGCGGCTCTAAGAGTGAGTTTTTAGTTGCCTAGATGTCTAGCAAAAAAAACTTAGGTCATAACAGCAAAAAAGACTTTCTAAAAAAACCAGTAGAACATATTGATATAACCTCTTTTGACTCAACAAAAATTATCCAATCAATGGAAAAAATGTCTTTTGTATCTAGAGAAACTGCAAATGCAGCGAAAATATTTAATGATATGATCAATGACAAAAACTGTACAATTTTTTTAACTCTTGCTGGATCAACATCTGCCGCAGGATGTATGAACATTTATAAAGATTTGGTAAAATTTAATATGGTAGATGCAATAGTGGCAACAGGAGCATCTATAATTGATATGGATTTTTTTGAAGCTTTAGGATTTAAGCATTATCAAGGATCACAATTTCAAGATGATACTGAGTTAAGAAAAAATTATATAGACAGGATTTATGACACTTATATTGATGAAGATGAGTTGCAAATATGCGATAAAAAAATATGTGAAATTGCAGATAGTTTAGAACCTAAAAGCTATACCTCTCGAGAATTCATTCATGAAATGGGTAAATATTTGAAAAAAAACTCGAAAAAGAAAGAATCTCTTATTGAAACAGCATACGACTATAATGTTCCAATTTTTTGCCCAGCTTTTACTGACTCAAGTGCTGGATTTGGTCTGGTCATGCATCAGGAAAAAAATCCTAACAAACATTTAACTATAGACTCTGTTAGAGAATTTAGGGAGCTTACAGAAATTAAAATTAGGTCAAAGGGCTCAGGATTATTTATGATTGGTGGTGGAGTACCAAAAAATTTTATTCAAGATACTGTAATTTGTGCTGAACTTTTAGGTAAAGAAGTTGATATGCATAAATATGCTGTTCAAATAACTGTTGCTGACTCACGTGATGGTGCATGCAGTAGCTCAACTTTGAAAGAAGCAAGTTCTTGGGGAAAAGTAGATATTACCAAAGAACAAATGGTTTTCGCTGAAGCAACATCTGTTCTTCCTCTAATTGCAAGCAATGCTTACCATAAAGGAAATTGGAAAAATAGAGACAGAAGAAATTTTGCAAAAATATTTGGATAAAAAATTGAATTATCTATCAAATAAAAATGGGTTTCTCGGTGTTGATAATAATTTCAACTTTTCACCAAAAGTTGTTGTTGTTCCATTTGGTTTAGAAAAGACAGTCAGTTATGGAGGAGGAACAAAAAATGGACCTCGAGAAATTATTAAAGCATCTCATCAAGTTGAGCTTTACGACGAGGAACTTAATTGTGAACCATACAAAAAAATTGGTATAAAAACTCTTAAACCCTTCAAAATAGATAAAAATATTCGGGCAGCCTTAAGAAAAATTTCTAACATTAATTCCCTTCTTTTAAAAAAAAAACTTTTTCCTTTAACTTTAGGAGGTGAACACTCTATTACACCTGGTTGTATAGAACCTTTTACTAAAAATTTTAAAAACCTATGTATTTTACATTTTGATGCGCATGCAGATTTAAGACAAAGCTATAATGGTGAGAAATTTTCCCATGCATCTGCTATTAGAAGATGTCTAGATCACAAAAATGTTTCTATTATATCTTTTGGAATTAGAAATATATCTGGATCTGAAGTTAAATATTTAAATAAAAATAAAAGTAGAATAAAAATATTTTGGGCTAAAGATAAAAGTAAGTGGAACTTACAAAATTTTAAAAAGCTTATTAAAAATAAGAATGTTTATTTAACCTTTGATGTTGATGGATTTGATTCTAGTATTATGCCAGCTACTGGGACACCGGAGCCTGGAGGATTATTTTGGGATGAAACGCTCAATATTTTAAAAATAGCAGCAAAAAATTCTAACATTGTTGGCGGAGACATAAATGAACTATCTCCAATTAAAGGTTTTAATTCATATAACTTTCTTGTAGCTAAATTAGCCTATAAAATTCTTTCATATAAATTTTTGTTATAATTATTCAATTAGACTGGTTTAAAAGTCCCTAAAAGTAATCTGAAAGGTATTAGCATGACTAAAGTTACAAGTAGTTTAATCGCTAAATCTCCTAAAGATAATGTAAACCACGGTACACCGGTTGCATAAAATGATATTGAGAAGAACAAAAAAGTATCGACTGTGGATCCTATTATAGAGGAACTTAATGGTGCTACATACCAACTTTTTTCTCTTAGTTTATCAAATATTTGTACATCTAAAAGTTGAGCTACAATAAAAGCTGTTCCAGAACCTATTGCAATCCTTACTGAAATAAGATCAGAAAAATTTGTTGAAAAGAAAAGAGTAAAAGATATTCCAACCACAAAACCAAAGTAAACAATTTTTCTAGCTATTTGTTTTCCGTATGATCTATTTGCTAAATCTGTAATTAAAAAGGCTATTGGATAAGTAAAGGCCCCGTAGGTAAGAATGTCTTGCAAACCATAATATTTTACTGGAAATTGGACTAGGTAATTAGAAGATAAAACTACTAACCCCATTAAAAAAGATAAGGCTATAAATACTCGACTCATGTCTTATGCAGATTTGCTTAATAGACTTTTTTTTATTTTTTTTAATCTTGGAGATAAATCTCTTAATTTAGCTGATTTTACAAACTGATCGAAACTACCTTTTTTATCTACTGATCTAACTCCAGCATTTGAAACTGTTAGTCTTATATTTTTTTTTAAAATATCACTTTTAAATCTTACTTTTTTTAAATTTGGAAGGAATCTTCTTTTTGTTTTATTATTAGCGTGGCTTACTTTGTGACCCTTGAGAGGTATTTTTCCAGTTAATTCACATTTTTTAGACATAAAAATATGATTGTATAGGCTTAACTAAGTTACCAGTCAAGATTATTTTTTACTTCCTACTATCTCAGATATATTTGTTACACCTTGTTTTTTAAATATATTATTTAAGTCTTCGCTGATTTTTTTTGCTATACCTGGTCCTCTATAAACCATTCCGGTATATAATTGAATTAATGATGCGCCGTTTATTATTTTATCATACGCACTATCTGCCGAGTCCACTCCACCTACACCAATTATTTTGACTTTTTTTTCCAAATTTTTAAAAAACTTATTAATTATTAAATTTGATTTTTTTGCAATTGGCTTACCAGATAAACCACCTTTTTCTAATTTATTTATATTTTTTAAAACATCTCTTGTTCTGTCACTTGTGTTAGATACTATTATTGCGGGTATATTATATTTTAGAATTAATTTAGAAATTTTTTCTATTTCTTGATCGTTTATATCAGGTGAAATTTTTAAGACTGTAGGAATCGAGGTTTTTAATGACGCTTTTTCTTGTTCAATTGCTTGAAGCAAGTCATTTAATTCACTCTCATTATGAAAACTTCTTAAATTTTCTGTATTAGGTGAAGAAATATTTATAGTTAGATAATCAGCCAATTCATAAAATTTTCGTAAACCAATTAGATAATCATTAATTCTATCTTTTGTGTCTTTGTTTGGACCTATATTTATTCCAAATAAACCTTTTGGAGGATTTAATCTGATTCTGGACTGAATTAGATCTGCACCTGAATTATTAAATCCTAATCTATTTATTAAAGCTTCATCTTCTTCAAGCCGAAAAACTCTAGGTTTTGGATTTCCAGACTGCTTTAAAGGAGTGATCGTCCCTACCTCAACAAAACCAAATCCTAATCTAAAAATTGAATTATAAACTTCTGCATCTTTGTCAAAACCTGCTGCAAGACCAATTGGATTTGGTATTTTTTTGTTGAATATTTCAGTCTCAATATGTTTAAAATTTTGCTTTTGATTTCTTGGCATTAAATTAAATTTTAAGGCTTGTATTGCTAAATTATGAGCAGTCTCTGGATCAAACTTAAATATAAATGGTCTTATTTTTCCAAACATCACATTATCTTTTCTTTAATTAAATTTTGAGTCTCTTTCACGCCAAAAAAACTTATAAAGAAACCAATCCTTGGCCCATTTTCATCACCAAAAACAACTTCGTAAATTAATTTGAACCAATCTCTTAAATTATCTTTATAGCCATTTTCTTTACCAACAGAAAAAATTTTTGTCTGTATATCCTCTGGAGTCATTTTATCATTACATTCATCTAATGCTTTAACTAATGACATTAATACTTTTTTTTCATCGCTATTTGGAGTTTTATATTTTTTATTAGGTGAAATAACATCTTTATAATACTTTATTGCATAATCTACTAGTTTATCAAATATTGGAAACTCTTTTTCGTTGAGATTTGTTTTATATTTTTTAACAAATTTCCATAGTAAATCTTTTGAGTCAGCGTTACTTGTTTCAACAAGATTTAAAAGCATTGAGAAACTCATTATGTTATTTTCTTTTGGGATATTTCCATTATGCACATGCCAAACTGGGTTCATTAATTTTTGAAGATCGTTTTGTTTTTTTCCCTTTTCAATAAACTCGAGGTATTCATCTACTGCTTTTGGAACTATTTCTTTATAAAGTTTTTTAGCCCTTTTTGGGTTTTGATACATAAATAATGATAAACTTTCAGGTGAGGCATAGTTTAACCATTCATCTATTGTAATTCCATTTCCTTTTGATTTAGATATTTTTTCACCCTTTTCGTCTAAAAAAAGCTCATAAGCGAAACCACTGGGATTTTTTTTTCCAATTAGCTTAATTATTTTAGAAGATAAGATTGCACTTTCAATTAAATCCTTACCGTACAT
>CACCHS010000007.1 GCA_902545825.1 uncultured Pelagibacteraceae bacterium | reverse complement strand
CATTAAAATTTTTGAAAAGCATGCTAAAAAAATAAAAAATGTAAAATATTTAGCACAAGGTACTCTGTACCCCGATTTAATTGAGAGTAAGTCAGTTACAGGAAGCCAAACATCAAAAATTAAGTCACATCATAATGTGGGAGGTTTACCAAAAAAAATGAAGTTAAAATTGGTTGAACCATTGAGATTATTATTTAAAGATGAGGTGAGAAAACTAGGTTTAGAGCTTAAATTGTCGAAAGAAATTGTTTTGAGACACCCGTTTCCAGGCCCAGGGTTGGCCATAAGAATGCCAGGGGAAATAACTAAAGAAAAGGTGAATATTTTAAAGGAGGCTGATGATATATTTATTAAAGAATTAAAGGGTCACAGTTTATATAATAAAATATGGCAAGCTTATGCAGCTTTACTTCCAGTTAAAACTGTAGGAGTAATGGGTGACAACAGAACATATGAATATATGTGCTTACTAAGAGCAATTACATCAGAGGACGGAATGACAGCAAATACTTTTTATTTTAAAAAAGAATTTATGCAAATTGTGTCAAATAAAATAATAAATAATATTAAAGGGATAAACAGAGTGGTTTACGACATTACATCAAAACCACCTAGCACGATTGAATTAGAATAATGAACAAAAAAATTAAAAAAATAATTGATAAAAAAAATAAATCTAAAATTGTATGTTTAACAGCATACTCAAAAAATATTGCTGAGATAGTTGATAATCATGCTGATATAGTATTGGTTGGTGATTCTTTGGGTTCAGTCCTTTATAATTACAAAACAACAAGAAAAGTTAATCTCAAAATGATGATTGAACACACTAAAAGTGTTAGAATGGGTGTTAAAAAAAGTCTTCTCGTAATTGATTTACCTCATAATACATATCGAAATAAATCTGAGGCTTTAAAGAATTCAAAAGTTGCTATTAAAGAAACTAAGTGTGATGCAGTAAAAGTGGAAGGTGGAGAAAGGGTGCAACATATAGTGAGTCATTTAGTCAAAAACAAAATACCAGTTTTGGGCCATATAGGTTTAACACCACAGACTGTAAAAGGAAAATTTAAATCAGTAGGTAAATCACAAAAAGAAAAAAATAAATTAATAAGAGATGCAAAAGCTCTAGAAAAAAATGGTGCTTTTGGAATAGTTTTAGAGTGCACTTATAGTGATATTTCAAAAAAAATTTCTAATCTTATTAAAATACCTACTATTGGAATTGGAGCTTCAGTTTATTGTGATGGTCAAGTTTTAGTTACAGATGATATTATTGGTTTAACTGATGCTAAAATTAAATTTGTTAAAAAATACGTTGATATAAAAAAAATAATAAATTCAGCGGTACTTAAATTTAAACAAGAGGTAAAATCTAAGAAATATCCGACAAAAAAATATTCTTACTAAAAATATTTTTTGAAATTTTCGTTAATTGATAAAACTTCTAAATCTACTAATCCTCCAATTACTAACTGCAGAGCTACAATTAAAATAAAACCTAGTCCTACATACGCAATCCATAAATGCTTTTGAATATAATTAGCTAAATAAGTTGCCATAGCACCAGTCAAAATTACCGATAGGACTAATCCAAAAATCATAAATCCAAAATGACCTTTGGAAGCACCTACGACACCAATTACATTATCAAAACTAATTGTTATATCGGCAAATAAAACTTTATAAATACTTTGAATATATGACGGCTCTTTAGATTTTTTTGTGGGAGATTTTACTTTTTTAATTTCAAAAAGATCTTTTCTTAAATCGTTTACAATCCAAATTAATAGTAAACCGCCAATTATTTTTATAAAATAAAATTTAAATAAGTAGGTTGCAAATAATGCAAATACGACTTTAAAAACTAAGGCGCCTGCAACACCCCATAGTATAATTTTTCTCCTATTTTTAGGAACAAAGTTAGCGGCGATTAATCCAATAATAATTGCATTATCAGCCGCTAGTATTATATCTATGAATATAATCTGTGTGAGTATAATTAGTTCTTCAATCAATAAATCTATATTAATTAAATTTTTTTATATTTCAATATTGAGAAAAGAAAAATTTAATACTTAGATTGTTTTGTTCCATCTATGATAGCTTTTAACTCTTCATACTCCTCACAATTACAATTTTGGAGTACCGCCAATCTTTCTTTTGCTTTCTCTGGTCTATTAGTGGATAAATATAATTCACCTAAATACTCATTTATTCCATTATGATTAGGATTTATTTTTAAACCTGAGAGGTAGTAATTCTCTGCACTTTTAAAATCCCCAAGTTTTCTAGAAGTAAAACCAAGATAATTTAAAACATCAGGATTAGAAGGATCTTTATCATTTGCTTTTAGCAATCTTTTAAAAGCTTTTTCATATTTCACTTTTGCTTTTTCAATTTTGCCTTTTTTTTCAAGTTTTTTTCCAGCTTTAATATAGTTTACTGCTGATTTGTAATTGGATTGTTTGTTTTCTTGTCCATCTCCTCCAGAACTTCCACCAGCAGCATATAAATTAGTGCTTAAAAAAAATATTGTTATGATTACAAAAAGTTTTTTCATCAATTAAATTTTCCTAGTTTGTTTAATGGTTTTAATATTAAATCATTATTCATTAAATTTTGCTTAACAATCTTAGCAGTCTTTAAAGAACTTTGATTATCTCCGTGTATACAGACCGAGTCTATTTCGCAAGGTATTTTTTTACCGGAGAGACAATTTATCGCCTGATTTTTTACCATTTCTAAAATATGTTTTTTAGCTATTTCAGGATTAGTTATCAAAGCCTCTTTTTTTGATCTAGAAACTAAATTTCCATCATCTTCATAATTTCTATCGGCAAATATTTCACAAGCTATTTTCATATCAAACTTTTTTGCAGCAATTTCCATTTTTGAACCGGTAGGTACTAAATAGATCAAATCTTTACTGATGCTTTTTATTGTTTTAGCAAGTATTTCCGCAAGCCCAATATCTTCACATGCCATATTATTTAGCGCCCCATGTGGTTTTATATGAGAAACTCTTTCATTATGCTGATCAGCTATGTTTTGAAGTATATTATACTGATCTATTATTAAATTGATTATTTCTTTTTCAGATAGGTTAATTCTACTTCTCCCAAAATTTTCAAGATCTTTAAAAGATGGATGAGCTCCTATGCTTACGCCATTTTGTTTTGAAATTTTTATTGTAGAGTGCATTGTTTCTTCATCTCCAGCATGATAACCACAAGCTATGCTTGCGGAATTGACAATTTTAAGTAATTCAGGATCATTTTCTATAGAATGTAATTCTGATTTTTCACCTAAATCACAATTAATATTAATTTCCATACCTTTCATTGATAAAGTATAACATGAGATGATCAAAAATATATTAAATCTTGGCGACTCATCAATTTATTATGATTTCGGTGACGAAATAAATAAAGAAACTAACAAAAAAGTAATTTCTTTCTTTAACAGCCTAAAGAAAGCAAATTTAGAGGAAATAATAAATTTAACTCCTTCTTACAACAAATTAATAGTTTCTTTTGATTTAAAAAAAACAAATTTTATAGAGTTAAAAAAAAAAATTGAAGACATAAAAACTTTTAATATTGATGAGCAAAAAAATAAAAAAATTAAAATACCAATTTGTTGTGATGAAGAATTTTTTCTTGATAAAGAAAGATTAATTAAAAAACTTAAATTAAACGTCGAGGAAATATTAGAAAAATATCTTAATAAAAGTTATTTTTGTTATATGACTGGTTTTGTAGCTGGTATGCCATTTTTAGGTGATATTTCTAAAGAATTAAGAACAGATAGATTAAAAACACCTAGAGTAAAAGTACCAAAGGGTTCTGTCGGAATAACTGAACAATTCTCAAATATATATACTTTTGAAAGTCCAGGGGGGTGGAATATTATCGGAAAAACACCCTGCAAAATTTTTAATTCAAATAATAAAGTAAATCCAGTTTTAATTAATCCAGGAGATAACGTTCATTTTTATTCAATATCAAAAAATGAATTTTTAAAATTAAATGAAAAGTAATTTTTTTGAAGTTTTAAGACCAGGAATTAATTCAACTTTCCAAGATTTTGGAAGAGAAAATTTTTATCATATTGGATTACCGTTTAGTGGAGCAATGGATAATAGAAACTATTTGCTATCAAATACTTTGGTAAATAACAAATATGAGGCCGCAATTGAATTTGCCTATCAAGGACCGCTGTTAAAATTTCACGGTAAATCAACAGTAATTGCTGTTACAGGAGATGTTAATTTTAGTATTACAAAAAAAAATAAAAAATTAATTAATGGCGAATGTTACAAAAATTATATTTTAGAAAATGAAGATGAGCTAGATATTATTTCAACAAATAAATCTGTGTATGGTTATTTATCAGTATCAGGTGGCTTTGTATTAGAAAAAATTTTGAACAGTTATTCAACATTTTCAAGAGCAAAAGTTGGACCATTCAAAGGAGAAAAATTATTTGTAAATCAAAAAATATTGATTAAGCAAACATCTGATTTTAAAACACAAAAAAAAATTAAATATATTAATACAAAAATAGAATACATTAGAATAATCAAAGCGACAAATTTTGATTTTTTTTCAAAAAAAGCAGTGGAAAATTTTCTAAATAAAGAATTCATTGTCACAAAACTTACAGATAGAATGGGAATGAGAATTAAAGGACCAATTATTGAAAATATAAAGGAAAAAAATATTAGATCAGAAGGTATAGTTAAAGGCACAATACAAATACCTCCAGACGGTGACCCAATAATTATGCTTTCAGATCACGGGACAATAGGAGGATACCCAAAAATTGGAGTAGTTATCAGTGCGGATTATGATAAACTTGTTCAACTTGTACCAAATACAAAAATAAAATTTAAGTTAGTCAATCTTCCAGAAGCAGAAAAAATTTATGAAATATATAGATTAGAAACTGATAATTTAATAAACCAAATAAAATGAATTTAATATTTAAAATACCTGGACCATTACTAGTATTTTTTGGAGCATGCAGTTTAAGCTTTGGTGGTTTAATTGTTAAGTCTTTTGAGGGAGCAACTTTGTGGCAAATACTGTTTTGGAGATCTTTATTTTTTATTATAGTTGTATTTATTTTTCTTTTAATTTCTTATAAAAAGAAAATTTTAAGGGCTTTTTATAACTCTGGAATTCCTGGAATATTTGGAGGTATAATTTTATCATCAGGTTTTTGTGGATATGTTTTTGCTATGTACAACACCACAGTTGCAAATACTAATTTCATAATTCAAACTCAAACAATTTTTTTAGCAATCTTTGGATATTTTTTTTTAAAAGAAAAAATATCTAAAATAACTCTTGTCTCAATATTTCTTGCAATTTCTGGCATTATATTAATGGTTGGATCTGATTTAGAGCCTGGGCAAATGTCAGGAAACCTAGCCGCATTTATTATGCCTGTATCTTTTGCAATTCTGATTTTAATAATTAGAAAGTATCCAAACGTAGATATGGTTCCATTACAGCTCTATGCTGGAATTACTGCTATGATAATAGGATATATTATCGCCGGAAAAATAAACATATCCGCTCACGATATTTTTTTAGGATTTTTAGCAGGATTTTTTCAATTAGGTTTTGGATTTATTTTAATTACCATTGGTGCCAGATCAACGCCTTCAGCAATGGTTGGAATAATAATGTTAACTGAAGCAGTTTTAGGACCATTTTGGGCATGGCTGTTTATCAACGAAAATTCATCTTTTATGGTTTTGATAGGAGGTACAATTGTTATAATTGCTGTTTTGCTTCAATTTTACACTTCAATTAAGAATGAAAATCAAACTATTCTAAACAAATAATTATTTAAAATGAAAATTGCTATAGTTGGATCAGGTATCTCCGGGTTAAGTGCTGCATATTATTTATCAAAAAAACACAAGGTAGATCTTTTTGAAAAAGGAGATCATTTTGGAGGGCATGCATACACTATTGATCTACATATAGATAAAAATGATAAACAGTTTATACCAGTTGATATCGGTTTTATTGTTTTTAATCATTACACTTATCCAAATTTAATAGAATTTTTTAAACAAAATAAGGTTGAAATAGAAAAAAGTGACATGAGTTTTTCCGTAACAACACCTTCAAATGAAGTTGAGTATTGTGGAAAAGGTCTTAACGGAATGTTTTCAAGTAGAAAAAATTTATTTAATTTAAAGTTTTTAAAGATGTTTTTAGAAATAATTAAATTTTATAAGAGAAGCTCAAATTTAAATTTAAAAGATAATAAACTAACATTGGGGCAGTATTTAGAAAAAGAGAAACTTTCAAATTATTTTATTAACTATCATATAATTCCAATGGTATCTGCCATATGGTCAATGCCTCCGTATGAAGCAAAACAAATACCATTTGCTTTTTTTTTAAAATTTTTTCAAAATCATGGATTGTTTAAAATTAGAAATAGACCGCAATGGTATACAGTAAAAGATAGAAGTAGATCATATGTAAATAAAGTTTTAAAAAATATTAGTGGTGAACACTATAAAAACTATGAGATAAAAAAGGTTAAAAGAAATAATCAAGGAATTAGAGTTTTTTATGGAGAAGAAAATGAGTTTTTTGATTACGATAAAGTTATTCTGGCAACACATGCAAATGATGCAATTAAATTAATAGAAAATCCAACTGATAAAGAAAAACAAATACTTTCAAAATTTAAATATAAAAAAAATACAGCAGTTATTCATACAGATAGTAGAGTTATGCCAAAAAACCTCAAAGCATGGTCTGCTTGGAACTCTTCAATTGACAGCAAAAACTTAAATAATAGTTGTATAACGTATTGGTTAAATCTTCTTCAAAATTTGAAAATAAAAAAAAATATTTTTTTAACACTTAATCCAATTGTGAAATTAGATGATGAAAAAATTTTAAAAAAAATAGATTTTACGCATCCTTATTACGATATGGATGCTCTTGAGAACCAAATAAATTTAAAAGAAATACAAAATAAGAGCAATCTTTTATTTTCTGGTAGTTATTTTGGATATGGTTTTCATGAAGATGGGATAAAATCGTCTTTAGAAATGATAAAATATTTAGATGATTAAAGAGTCTTTTATTTATACTGGAAAAGTAGTTCATAAAAGATTTAAACCAAAAGAACATTTTTTTAAGTATAAAGTTTTTTCAATTTTATTAGATTTAAATGAAATTAAATTTATTAGTAAAAATATAAATTTTTTCTCTTATAACAAATTTAACCTTATGAGTTTTTATGATAAAGATCATGGTCCAAGAGATGGATCCTCCCTTACTGAGTGGGTAAAATTAAATTTAAAATCATTTGGAATAAACAATGAAGAAATAAAAATAAAGATATTATGTTATCCAAGAATATTAGGTTATGTATTTAATCCTTTAAGTATTTTTTTTGTTTATAATTCTAAATCAAAATTAATATCTATTTTGTATGAGGTAAAAAATACATTTGGTGAACAACATACCTATGTATTTAAAGTAGATGAAAAATCAGAATTACTAAAAAATAATTGTGAAAAAAAATTTTTTGTATCACCTTTTATGGATTTAGAATCTAAGTATTATTTTAAAGTGCTAAACCCAGATAAAAGTCTATCAATAATAATTGATCAAAGAGATAAAAGTGGGAAATTGTTATTTGCATCTCAAGATGGTGTAAGATCAAATTTAAACTCAAAAAACCTTATATTTTCTTATCTTAAACACCCACTAATGACTTTTAAAATAATATCGGCGATACATTTTGAGGCATTAAGATTATGGCTTAAAGGAATTAAATTAGTAAAAAAAAAAGTTAATATAAAAAACAACATATCTTTTGAAAAATAATTATGAATAAAATAGCAGATAAAATTGTATTTAGTCTTTTATCCAAAATTAAGTATGGAAAAATTAATCTTAAAAACTTTGACGGAAAACAGTTTATCATCGGTGATAAGAGCTCTGGCTTGGAAGCTGACCTAATAATTAAAAAGCCAGGTTTTTTTTTAGAAATTATAAATAAAGGAAGTATTGGACTTGCCGAGTCCTATATGAGAGATGAAATTGAAACAAACAATTTAACAAACTTAATAGAAATCTTAGCTAAAAATATTAAAACTGTACATAAATTCTCAGGTGCATTCGACTTACCAATATTGAACTATGTTAAAAATATTTTTATTAAAAATACCAAGGAAAGAAGTAAAGAAAATATTTCAAAACACTATGATTTAGGAAATGAATTTTTTTCTATATGGCTTGATAAAACCTTAACATATTCAAGTGCTATTTTTGAAAACGGAAAAAATAATTTAGAGGATGCACAGATAAATAAATATAAAAAACTTTCCAATTTAATTAAACCAAAAGCTGGAGATAAAATGCTTGAAATTGGATGTGGATGGGGTGGATATGCAGAGTATGTCGGAAAAAATTATGAGGTCAAAATTGATTGTATAACTATATCAAAAAAACAATTTGATTATGCAAAAGAAAGAATTTTTAAAAAAGGTCTTAATGAAAAAGTAAATATTAAAATGATGGATTATAGAGATGTAAAATCAAAGTATAATTCAATTGCATCTATTGAAATGATAGAAGCAGTCGGGCAAAAATATTTAAAAGGTTATTTTAAAACAATTAAAGAAAACCTAAAATCTGGAGGAACAGCAGCAATACAAGCAATCACTATCGATGATAATTTATATAATAGGTACAAATCTAAGCAAGATTTTATTCAGAAGTATATTTTTCCTGGTGGTTTTTTGCCTTGTAAAAAAAATATTATTGAACTTGCAAATGTAAATAATCTAAATTTTAATCAGTGTTATTCATACGGCAAACATTATTCAGATACTTTGATGGTATGGAGGGATGAATTTCAAAAAAAATGGAACGAAATTTCAAAACAAGGGTTTGACCTTACATTTAAAAGAATGTGGAATTTTTATTTGTCTTATTGTGAGGCTGGTTTTAAATCTAAAAATATTGATCTAATACAATTTTCACTCCAAAATAAATAAAATTATGAAAAATATAAAAAAAATAATATTTCCTTTTTTGTTGATTATTATATTTTCATTTAATACAAGCTGCAGTACTAACAATATGAAACCAGAAGATTTTAAAAATAAAGAACCAAGACTTATTATTGAAAAATATCTTTCGGGAAATGTAAAAGCCTGGGGAGTATTACAAAACAGATCTGGTAAAGTAATCAGACAATTTTCAGCAGAACTAAATGGAAAGTGGGATGGAAAACAACTAATTCTTGATGAAATATTTAATTGGGATGATGGTGAGATTCAAAAAAGACAATGGCAAATTAATAAAATTGATGAAAATAATTATGAGGGAACAGCTGGAGATGTAGTAGGAAAAGCCAAAGGCTATTCTTATGGACCAGCTTTTAAATTTGAATATGTTCTTTTAGTCCCTGTTAAAGGAAAAGAAATAAAAATTACTTTTGACGACTGGATATTTAAACAAGATGAACGTGTAGCCATCAATAGAGCAACAATGACAAAATTTGGATTTAAAGTTGCAGAGTTGACGGTTGTTTTTGTAAAAGATTAATTTTTTTTTTGATGCTTTGTCATTTTTCCTACAAGACTAAAATAAATTTTACTAGGTAAAAAACTTAGTATTTTCAGAATTATTGTGAGGGATTTTGGAAAATGAATTTCAAAATTATTTTTATTTATAAGCCCATCATATATTTTTTCAGCAGCATAATCGGTAGTTTTCAAAAAAGGCATTTTAAAATCATTTTTATCTGTCATTGGCGTTTTTATAAAACCTGGTGATACTAAACTGACACGAACATTAGATCTTTTAAAATCAAAAAATAAACTTTCTGCAAGGTTATTTAAAGCTGATTTAGATGGACCATAACCAGTTGAGTTTGGTAATCCTCTGTAACCTGCGATAGAGGATACAATTGTTATTATACCACCTTTTTTTTCTTTAAAATATTTTTCAACAGCTTTGATACAGTTTAATGTTCCAAAAAAATTTACTTTAAATACCTCTTCAATTTGCTCCACGTCAATATCCTTTTCTTTTTTAGGATTCCATGTCCCTGTTGAAAAAAAACATATTTCTACGTTTTCAAATTTTTTTTGAATTTCATTGAAAACTTCCAAACATTTCGACTTGTCTGTTACATCTAAGGGGTATGAAAAAATATTTTTATTATTTTCTGATATTTCTTTAAGAAGACCCTCTCTTCTAGCAGAAATAGCAACATTCCATCCCATACTTGCAAATTTAATAGCTAGAGCTTTTCCAATTCCCGTACTGCCACCCGTTATCCAAATAGTTTTTTTATTCATCCTATACTGTTGTATAATACTTATATGTTAAAAAATAAATTTATATCGTTTATGCTTTTCGCAATTGCGACTTATTCTGCGTCATTTATTGGGGGTATTTCAACTATCAATTCAAAAGAGCCCTGGTATTCAAGCTTGAATAAATCGTTTTTAACCCCACCTGACTGGATTTTTGCACCTGTTTGGACAACACTTTATTTGTTTATGACCATTGCTATATGGCTAGCATGGCACAAAAATTATAAAAATTTAAACATCGTTTTAATTTACTTTATTCACTTACTATTTAATACAACTTGGAGTATAGTTTTTTTTGTTTTCCATAATATTTCTTTAGCATTAGTAAATTTGATTGTGCTGATTTTATTTATTGTAATTCTTACTATAAAATTTAAACAAATAAGTAATATAAGTTATTATTTAATGATTCCATATTTGTTATGGAGTTGTTATGCTTTGATACTAAATGCAACTTTATTATATTTAAATTAATATGGATGACGTAGTAATTATTGGTGGGGGTATCATTGGAACTGCTACTGCTTATTTTTTATCAAAAGAAGGAAGAAAAGTTAAAGTAATTGAGAGAGATCCAACCTATAAACAAGCATCTTTCCCACTTTCGCTTGGAGGGTTCAGAAGACAATTTTTTCAAAAAGAAAATATCCTTCTTGGAAAATTTGCAAAAGAATTTATTTTTGATTTACCCAATGTTTTAAAAACCGAAAAAAATCCCAATCCAACAGCTAGTATGGTAGCCAACGGATATCTATTGATGTTTGGACCTGAGCATGCAGAGGAACAATATAGAGCGCTTGAAAATCATAAAGCTTGTGATGCTGGTACTAAAAATATTAAAGGCTCAGAATTGTCAAAGGTTTTTCCTTATATTAACAATGAGGGTATCGAAACCGCAACATATACAGATAATAAAACTGAGGGATGGATTGATCCTTTTATGTTTCATGGAGCATTGAAAAGTAAAGCCATGGAACTTGGGGCCGAGTTCATTAAAGGTGAGATAAATAATATTTCTGAAGTTAAGGCTCATACAATTGTATCTGCCGCTGGGTGTTGGACTAAAAAACTTTTAGATGATATTCCCGTTGTCCCACAAAAACATACCGTGTTTAGGGTTAAGTGCCCAAAACATTACGCTGATATGCCTTTAACTGGTGATTTAACTACAGGAGTTTATTGGAGACCAGAAGGAAAAGAATATTTAGCAGGCTCCCCAATATCTGTTTTTGATGCTGACGATCTTGAGCCAGCCTGGAATGATTTCGAAGAATTGGTTTGGCCTGCTTTAGCAAAAAGAATACCTGCATTTGAGGAATTGAAGCTTACTGGAGGCTGGGCAGGTTATTATGATTGCAATAAATTAGATAATAACGCCGTAGTAGGAAAACATCCTAAATATGAGAATGTATATTTGGCCTCAGGTTTTACTGGTAGAGGATTAATGCAAGCGCCTGGAATTGGTAGAGCATTGACTGAACTTATAACAACAGGCTCATATCAAACTATTGATATAAGTGAATTTGCAGTCGAGAGAGTTTTAGACAAGAATGCAAGGCCCGAACCTTATGTACTTTAATTTTTTTTTAAATAAATTCCAAGCAACCCATTAAAAAAAGATACAAAAATAATAATAGATTGTCCTTTTAACGAGTAAAATTCAAAAGAAGGATAAAATCCGATTGCCACCGAAAACAAAATATAAGTAATCAAAAATGGTTTATAAAATTTCTTTAATTTCTCGTACATGTAAATTCAAGATTATGTGCCGCAAAAAGTTTTATACGGAATTTTGCTAGGCTTAGGAGATGTCTGTAAATCTTGAATTGAGGATTGTATTTTGTAAGGTTCACTTAAGACTTTCAGTAATCTATTTGTTTTTTCCAAATCACCTGTCTCTGCAGTTTTCAAAGCATCTTCAACCAGATGATTTCGTGGTATCACTACAGGGTTTGATTTTTTCATAGTCTTTTCTGAAGTTTTGTCATTATTATTTACTGATAGACGAATTTTCCATCTTTCCTTCCATTTTAAAAAGTCATCTTTATGAAAGATTTTATCGTTAATCATATTTTCATAAGTTAAATTACAAAATGTATTAGTATAATCAGCTTTATTTATATGCATCCATTGTAACAAGTCTAAGATTAATACCTCATCTTCTTTTTGATTGCCTATCATTCCAAGCTTATCTCTCATCATTCCAAGCCATTTTTTTTCGTAATTACTATCAAATTCATTTACCTTATCTGTAGCTAATTTTATTGCTTTATCTTTATTTGAATCAAGTAAAGGAATTAAACACTCAGCAAATCTCGCAAGGTTCCATTTTGCTATTGTAGGTTGGTTGTAATATGCGTAACGACCAAAATGGTCTATTGAGCTGAATACACTCTTTGGATCGTACTGATCCATAAAAGCACATGGGCCATAATCAATAGTTTCACCTGATAAAGCCATATTATCTGTATTCATTACTCCATGAATGAATCCTACCCTCATCCAATTCACAATTAAATCAATCTGTTTTTCCATCAATTTATCAATTAAATTTAAATATAAATTTTCTTTATTTTTTAAAGATGGGTAATGTTTATTTATTGTAAAATTAATAAGAGTTTTTAAACTTGAATCGTCTTTTTTATATGCAAAGTATTGAAATGTACCTACACGAAGATGACTAGTAGCTACTCTAGTAAGAATTGCTCCTTTTAATTCTTTCTCCCTAATAACTTTTTCACCAGTTTTTATTACAGCTAAACTTCTTGTTGTAGGTATATTCAAATAATGCATTGCCTCACTAATAATATACTCTCTCAACATAGGACCTAATGCAGCTTTACCATCACCATCTCTAGAAAATTTAGTTTTACCTGAACCTTTAAATTGAATTTCAAATCTTTGATTATTTTGAGTTACATGTTCACCGATTGTTATTGCTCTACCATCACCTAAAATAGTAAAATGTCCAAATTGATGACCAGCATATGCCATTGAAATAGTCTTGGATCCATCAGGTAATGAATTCCCAGAAAAAACTGATGCTAGATAGTCATTATCTAAATTCAATAAATTTAAACCAAGCTCTTCTGATAAAGAATGATTAATTATAACAACTTCTGGTTTCTTAACTATATCTGGTTTTTGTTCAGATAACATTATCTTTGGAAGACTCAAATATGTATTATTGAAATTCCATTCAATTTTATTATCAACTGCCATTAAATAGATATAGTTAATACTCAAGTTTATATCAAGGTGATATAAACTTGAGTTTGTTACTAAAAATTAAGAATTTATTTTTTTTTATATTTTGCGGCTTCCTCAGATCCACTTGTTGCAGATCCTTTGCTGTAAGAGTGAGCACCCATACCAGCGAGCTGACCGTCTTTAACTATTAAATATTGATCTCTTATAGGTTTTTTATCAAAGAAACATTCAAGTATTTCTCTTACTCCGTCTGCATATCTTGCTTGAGCAGACAAAGAAGTACCAGATGTATGTGGGGTCATACCGTGATTAGGCATTGTTCTCCATACATGGTCGTTTGGCGCAGGCTGAGGGAACCACACATCTCCTGCATAGCCACTTAATTGACCTGATTTTAATGCTTCTGCTATATCATCTCTATTACATATTTTTCCTCTAGCAGTATTAACTATGTATGCACCTTTTTTCATTTTACTTATCATTTTTTTATCAAATAAATTTTCTGTCTCAGGGTGCAAAGGACAATTAATTGTGACAACATCACATACCTTTACCATAGACTCTACAGAATTATGAAAAGTAAGATTTAATTCTTTTTCAACACTTTCTGGTAATTTATGTCTGTCAAAATAATGCAAGTGAACATCAAATGGTTTCATTTTTCTTAATGCATCAAGTCCAATTCTTCCAGCCGCAACTGTACCAATGTGCATTCCTTCAACATCATAACTTCTTTGAACTGCATCAGCGATATTCCATCCACCTTCGTTAACAATTCTGTGTTGATTATGATAATCTCTAACCATAGATACAATCATCATAACAATATGTTCTGCAACTGATCTTGAATTACAGAATGTTACTTCAACAACATCAATCTTATTATCCATAGCAGCTTGTAAATCAACGTGATCTGAACCTATTCCTGCAGTTATTGCCATTTTTAAGTTTTTGGCTTTTGCAATTCTCTCCTTTGTTAAGTAATAAGGAAAAAATGGTTGAGATATAACTATATCTGCATCTACGATGTGCTTGTCGGCTTCACATCCATCTCCGTCTTTACTGTTAGTAACAACAAATTCATGACCATTGCTTTCTAGAAATTTTCTTAAACCTAATTCTCCTGATACACATCCAAGTAACTCACCTGGCGTAAAATCTCTTCCTTTTGGACTTGGTAAAGTCATCCCATCAGGATATTTTTCTAATTTTGGTAAATCTGATACTGGATATGCTTTAGGCATTCCATTTTTTGGATCATCATACAGAATACATAGTATTTTCATTTAAACTCCTATTAAGTTGTATCTAAAGATATTTTTTCAGACAATCTATAGAATTTGAGATTTAGTAGCAATTAAATAGTGGCTATTTTGGGTAATTTTTCTTTAATATAAATCTATTTAAAATTACACCAAAAACTAGAATAACTATTGAACCAGTTATTATTGGGCTCAACAAATAATCAAAAGACACACCTCCAATAATCACAATGATTGGATTGCCCCCTGCAGGTGGATGAGTAACATTAAAAAGTATCATTAACCCAACCCCAAGACCAGCAGCCAGTGGTATTAAAATATAATTTGGTAATGGGATAAACAATAAACAAAGCACTCCAACCAAAGCTGTCAAAAGATGACCAAAAAAAATATTTTTTGGTTGGGCGAAAGGACTTTCAGGATATCCATAAAGCAACACCATTGTAGATCCAAATGATGCAATTAAAAAAATACCATATTCAGTTTTATAAGTTAGTAAAGTTAATACACCTATAGTTAAAAAAGAGAATAATGCAGCTATAGAGGATTTAAGAATGTTTTCTTTATTCATAGTAATACTATAGATTTTTTAACATTTTTTTTAAAGTGATAAATGGAAGCAATAAACAATCTTTTCTGGCAAGATTTTTTTTATTTATAATCTTATTTAGAACTGATAGTTTTTTTGGGAGTTTAGTTGTTTGTTTTTTACAAAATTTGTTCAGCTCTAAAATTATATCATCTATTTCCTTGAATGATTTATTTTTAAAAAATTCTGAAAGTAGACTTGCTGAGGCTTGAGTATAAATACATGATTTACAGCTATAACCAATTTTATAAACTTTTTTTCTTTTAGCTTTAATTGATATTGTAATTTCATCTCCACAAAAAGTATTTTTTTGCCTTAAAACATAATCATAATCTTTTAATAATTTATGATTTTTTGTATTTGCTGCTAATTTAAAAACTTTTAAATCCATTAATTAAGTAGTTAACAACTTTAAGTTGAGGCAAAATTTAATTTAATTCAAATATTAATAACAATTTAATTTTTTATTGTAGTAAGTCAAATTTATTAATAAAAACACTCAATGTTTAAACTTAAAAATGAAAATATTGCTATTCCAGTTGTTCTAATTGCAGGAATACTTTGGTCTTTTGGTCCCTTAGTTGTTCGTTACATGGATCAGCCTGAGCTTGTACCTTGGCAATATTTATTTGCAAGGGGAATAACTATATTTATTCTTTTAAATATTTATTTATTTTTTGAAGAAGGATTCGATTTTTTAAATAATTATAAAAAAATTGGTTTATCAGGCTTAATTGGAGGCGCAGGACTTGGAACAGCAATGATTTCTTTCATATGGTCTATTACTCATACAAGTGCAGCAATTACTTTACTTTGTCTTGCCGCCATGCCTTTTATGACAGCATTATTGGGTTTTTTATTTTTGAAAGAGATTATATCCACAAATGTTTGGGTAGCGATATTTACTGCAGCGGTTGGCATAGTCATTATGGCCCTTGGAAATTTTGAGACCGGTTCTTTATTTGGGCTTACTTTTGGTCTTATATCAGCATTAGGTTTTTCTATTTTTTCAGTCACTTTAAGATGGAGAAAAGAAACTCCAAAATTTACAACTGTTGCATTTGCAGGCTTTTTTTGTGCAATTATTTCATTATTTATTTTGATCAACACTGATAGTGCTTTAATTTCAAATAGCAGAAATCAATCTCTATTTGCGGTTCATGGTACATTAGTATGTTTAGGTTTGATTTTATATTCAATAGGATCAAAAGCAATTCCAGCAGCTGAACTAACTTTGTTGTCTTTGACCGAGGTAATAGGTGGTATATTTTGGGTTTGGCTACCTATACTTGGTATTAATGAAGTTCCATCAAATACTACTGTTATTGGTGGTTTTTTAATATTCTTGACTATCATTTATTATAGCTTGATAATAAAACATAACAGAAGATTTATAGCTTTAAACTGATTTATGAATTCCTCAAAAACAATCGTTAATAGTTGGAATGAATGGGACCCATTAAAACATATTATTGTTGGAAGAGCAGACGGATGTTGTATTCCTGGCCCTGAACCAGCGCTTGATGCAAAAGTGCCAGAGGATTCCGATATGAAAGGTCAATATGGACAAAGAAAACAAGATACAATCGATAAAGCAAATGAATTACTAAATAATTTTGTTTCTTTGCTTGAGAAAAGGGGTATCAAAGTTGATAGACCAACACCAATAAAACATAATCAAAAAATTTCTACACCAGATTGGGAAGTTGATAGTATGTTTGGATGTATGCCAGCAAGAGATATAATTTTAACAGTTGGCAATGAAATGTTAGAAGCAACAATGAGTTATAGATGTAGATGGTTTGAATATCTTAATTATAGACCACTTCTGCAAAATTATTTTGAGCAAGATCCAAATATGCGACATGAAATTGCGCCAAAACCGAGATTAACAGATGCAGATTTCAGAAAAGATTATTTATCAGAAAAAATTGGTGTTCAAAAAAGACTCAAGTGGACAGAAGATAAGTTTTTTGTAACTACAGAAGAGGAGCCCTTGTTTGATGCTGCAGATATTTTAAGATTTGGTAAAGACTTAGTAGTCCAGCACGGTTTTACAACAAATTTAAAAGGTATAGATTGGCTAAGAAGACATTTCAAAGATCATAGGGTGCATGCTGTAAATTTCCCTGGTGATCCATATCCAATACATATTGATGCAACGTTTACACCAATCAAGGAAGGTCTAATAATTAATAATCCTCAAAGAAGGTTGCCGAAAGAACAAAGAAAGTTATTTGAGGACAATGGTTGGAAAATTATTGACTCTGCACAACCTGCACATAACAGTCCTCCTCCATTATGCTATTCATCAGTTTGGTTATCAATGAATGTTTTAGTTTTGGATCCTAAAACAGTTTGTGTAGAGAAAAGCGAGGTATATCAAGCTGAACAATTAGACAAACTTGGAATGGAAGTTTTACCAGTCGAGCTTCGTGATGCTTATGCATTTGGTGGTGGTCTTCATTGCTGTACTGCTGATGTTTACAGAGAGGGAGATTTAAAAGATTACTTTCCTAAACAATAATCAACTCGGATTTTCTTTTAAAAAATTAATAAAACTTACAACTTCGTCAAACTTTTCATCTTCTATATCTTTGTAGCTATTACTAAACTTATTTTTAATACATAATGCTACATGAGCATAAGGATTTCTACCTTTGGGATGATTAGGATGGTCAGGCAACTGACCTTTGAGATAATCACCAGCTTCTTGAATCATCTTCCATAGTTTTTTGGAGTTGATTGGTGACACTTTAGGAAGTTTTTAGTTTTTTCTAGTTTGTTTAATTTCGAAATTCTCTAGTCTTTTAGATATTTTGTCATCCAATTCGTTATTTTCTTTATTTTGAAATCTCGAAGCACGTTCACGATCTCGTCTAAGGAGTTTTTCATCTCTTAATCTTTCCTCTTCCTCTTTTTGTTTCTGCTCTAAATCAAACTTTTCTTCCCACTCTCTTAATTTTTGATTTTCAATACGCTGTGCCTCAAGTTCTTTCATCTCTCTTAGTTTTTGTTCTCTTCGTCTTCGTCTTTGCTCTTTAAGATCTTTATTCCTTTGTTCTTCTTCTCTAACTTTAAGATCTATATCTTTTCTATTTTGCTCCTCTTCTCTAAATTTAAGCTCTTTTTCCTTAATTCTTAGATCTTTTGATATCGATGATAATTCTTCCTCTTTTTTGATCAATTTATCATTATCAATCTTAATTTTTTCCTCTTTTAATTTTAATTCTTTTTCTTTATTTTTAATGGACTCTTCTCTCAAATATAATTTATCTTGATCTTTTTTTATTTGATCCTCTTTTAAACGTAATTCTTTTCTTTCCTGAATAACTTTATTATTTTCTGCAAGTTTTTTTAATTTTATCTCCTCAACTTTTCTTTGATCTTGTTTTTTCTTATAATTGCTATAAGCATTCGAAATAGAGCTTGCTGTAAAAGATGCAATTTTAGCAATACCACTTGTCTGTTTTCGTCGGACTGATTTTTTTCTAGGCATAATTTGTAAAAACTTATTTCAACAAAATTTTATCTTTGGCACAAGCAAGAAATTGTTCAAAATAGTCTATACAACTTTTGGTAGATTTTGATTAAAGACAATGAAAATTTTAAATATCTTTCTCAACTTTTTTTTCATCTTTTTTGAAATAAACACCTTTTCTTTTAAGCATTTTCTGAACTTTTTCAGAATATGGCTCATCTATATGCTCTGTAATTGGATTTAATTCCATTCCAAGTGGTGTGATTGATTGCGGCATAGCTGTAAATTGTGAATCTGGATTTTCTTTTACATCTCTTACTCTCATCCTATGCATAGCAAAAAAACCTATTAAAGCGTGAAAAAATATTAAAAATATAAAATAACCATTTGCTCCTATCAAATCCATTAAAAGCGAACATAAAAAGGGACCACTAATTGCACCCACCCCAAAGGCAAATTGCAACCCTGCTCCAGCAGCTACAAATTTTTCTTTAGGAATAAAATCATTAGTATGTGCAAATATAATTGCAAACATAGGAAGACTACAAAAAGAAAATAGAACAACACACAGATAAAACCAATACTTAGTTGTTGCAAGATCTCCAGGCATATACATTTGACCTCCAGCAATAATTGAACAAAATGCAAAAAAAGAGGCGCCAAAAGTAGTGTAGATGATTACTAAACGTCTATCAAAATTATCTGATAACTTTCCAATTGGCCACTGAGCGACAGCACCAGAAATTGCTAATAAAAATGTTACTATAGATATTTCAAAAATTGTGAAATTCATTGAAGCAGCGTATACAGCAAGAAGAGAAAATAAAGCTGATTGTGTAGTTCCATAAATTAATGAACCCACCATTCCTAGTGGAGATATTTTGTATAATTCACTTAAACTCATTCCAGTAATTTTTTTAAAATTTGGAGCTTTTCTTTTTGTTAATAAAATTGGTATTAATGATAAAGACATAAACAAAGAGACCAAAATGAATGGTTGAAAGTTTAAGGGTGAACTAAAATTTAAAAAAAACATCCCCACTGCCATTGATCCATACAATACAACCATATAGATTGATAAAACGCTGCCTCTATTTTTGTTACTCGATCTATCATTGAGCCAACTTTCGGCGATGGTATATAAAGAGACCATACTTACACCTGTGATAATTCTTAATATAAACCAGCTAAATGGATTAATTATTATTGAGTGAATTAGTATTGCAATAGATGCAATTGAAGCAAAAGCAGCAAAAACTCTTATATGTCCAACTCGTAAAATAAAAGTTGGTATAGTTTTTGCACCTATAAAGTAACCGATGTAGTACCCTGATAACATAAATCCAGTTGCTGTAAGACTGAACTCTTCAGCAACTGCTCTTACTCCAAGTAATGATCCTTGATATCCATGTGCTAGCATAATCAAACCCATGCCAGTAAAAAGAGCCCAGGAATTTTTTAAAATTTTATTCATTAATCTTTTCTATTAAGGCGTCATCTATTCTCAAATAAAGACCTAATTGTGACAAGTTTAAACTTTTTTTAATTTGTGAAAAGAGTGCACAGCAATGGTTATTATTATTAATATACCACCATAGATTGTCTCTATACTAGGCTGTTCCTTAATTATAAGCCAAACCCATATTGGTCCTATGATTGTCTCTAATAAAAAAAAAAGATTTACTTCTGCTGCAGTTATAAATCTAGGCGCAATTGTTACTAAAACAAAAGGTATACCTACGCACATAATGCACATTAAAGGAACAATAATATTATCTCTTCCTTGAAGCAGTAAATTATCAACAAAAAATAAAGCAAATATAGCAACTAGAAACTTCCCAATGACCGCAGCAGGCACTAAATCTTTATCTCTTACAGATCTAATAATGTTTGCGCCAATAGCTAATCCTAATGCAGTTATTAAACCAAAAATATCTCCAAAAAAGTTTCCTAATTTAAAAGAGTCGAAAAAAATATAAACCACAGCTAAAAAAGTAATTAAGATTGCTATCCAAGTATTCTTATCAGGATTTTCTTTGAGAAAAACAGCAGCCAATATAGCTGACAACATTGGTGCTGTTGCGATCATAACAAGAGTATTGGCAACATTTGTATTTTGTATAGATACAATGAAAGTAATATTAGTGATAGAGAACGTGAGAGCGTAGAACAATCCAGCGAGACCCATTGCTAAGGTAACTTTAATTAAATTCGACTTATAAAAAAGAATAAGTGCAACAAGAATAACCACAGAAGGTATAGCGCCTCTATAAAACAAAAGCTCCCATGTATCTATACTTGAAAGTCTAATAAATAATGAATCTGGAGTAATAAACATTACTCCAACAAAAGCTAACAGCGAACCTTTCTGCTGATTAGATAAATTAACCATTATTCAAAAAGTTAAGAAGAGTAAGGTTTTCTAGCAAAAATGTTTCTTACCATCGGTTCGAACTTTTCAAGAGGATAAGATTCATAATTAGGATCAAATGAACACTGATCATACTTTTCACAAAAGTTTACACATGCATCAAAATATTTATGACCTTTATATTTATCTCTTTTATTTCTATTGCCCCCTAAATGATGAGCATAATAATAAGCTTGGAATTCACCATGTTTTTCCACTATCCAATGTGTTTTCTCAGACACATATGGTTTTAAAATTGAGGCTGCATATTCAGAGTGGTTCATTGGTGCCAATTCATCACCAATATCATGCAATAGTGCAGCAACTATCATTTCTTCGCTTTCACCAGCATATAATGCTCTCGTTGCGCTTTGCAATGAATGTTCTAGTCTACTAACTTGATAGCCTTCCAATGTTTCGGTTAAAGAAGATAAAAATTTTAAAATTCTGTCAGCAGTTTTTTTAGCAAAGTCTTTTTCATTCTTATCAAGCAAAAGATAATCTTCTTTTGTACCTTTTTTCATTTCTGTGAAACTAACTTTTTTCATTTTAATTATTTGATGCGGTGCTTAATAATGATAATTGGGTTACTTTATTATCTCCAAGTTCGTCTATAGGCTTAACTGGATATTCACCCGTAAAATAGTGATCTGTTAATTGAGGATATGAAATATTTCTATTCTCAAAACCAATTGCCCTATAAAGACCATCTATTGATAGAAAATTTAAGGTCTTAGCATTTATATATTTACATATTTCATCATCACTCTTGTTTGCAGCAAGTAATTCTTTTTTAGTAGGCATATCAACTCCATAAAAATCAGGAAATCTTATTTGGGGGCAAGCAATCCCCATATGAACTTCTTTAGCACCTGCATCGTAAAGCATTTTTACAATTTTGTGAGATGTTGTTCCTCTTACTAATGAGTCATCAATAAGAACAATTTTTTTATTTTTTATAGAAGATTTATTGGCATTCAGTTTTAATTTAACGCCCAAACTTCTAATTTTTTGAGCTGGTTCAATAAAAGTTCTCCCTACATAATGATTTCTTATTAAACCTAAATCAAAAGTTTTACCTGTATGTTTAGAAAATCCTATTGCTGCAGCATTTCCAGAGTCTGGAACTGGCACAACTAGATCTGCATCAATTTTAGTTTCTTTGGCTAGCTCGGCACCTAACCTTTTTCTATATTCGTAAGCACATTCACCATTAAGAAGACTATCTGGTCTAGAAAAATAAATGTATTCAAAAACACAAGGTCTAATTTTTTTTGGAGGGAAAGGTTTGATACTATTTAATTTTCCATTCTCAATATAAACAATCTCACCATTATCAACATCCCTTATAAATTTTGCACCAATTATATCTAAGGCGCAGGTTTCGGAGGCAAAAACATAAGAGTCATTTATTTTACCAATTACCAAAGGCCTTATTCCAAAAGGGTCTCTAACTCCAATTAATGTATTTTGAGTAAGCATAACCAATGCGTAACCACCTTGAATTTGGAATAATGCATCTACAACTTTATCTATCGTTTTTGAACGTTTTGATTTTGCGATTAATTGTACAATAGTTTCAGTATCTGATGTGGTATAAAAAATAGCACCTTCATCAACCAATTTTTTTCTAAGAGTAATAGCATTTGTTAAATTTCCGTTATGTGAAACACCAATCCCGCCTGTGTTAGTATCTGCAAAAAAAGGTTGAATATTTCTTAAAGTTGTTCCACCAGTAGTACTATATCGATTATGACCAATTGCATAATTTCCTGATAAATTTTTTAAAACTTTTTCTTTATTAAAATTATCACCTACTAATCCAAATCTTTTTTCAGAGTGATATTTTTTACCATCGTAAGATACTATGCCACAACCTTCTTGACCTCTGTGTTGTAAGGCATGTAAACCTAAAGCTGTTAGGGTAGAGGCATCTTTATTATTGCTTATTCCAAAAACTCCACACTCCTCATTAATTTTAGACCTAAAGTTCTTGAACTTTATCTTTGGCATTTTCATAGTTTTTTTCATTAGGAAACTCTTTTATTAAGTAATTACTACCTTTTTCAACATATGAAAAGGTAAATGATTTCTTAGCATCCACAGGCCATTTTTTTGAATTATAAACTATATCAACAGCTGAAAACAGGCACACACAAATAATATAAGATCTTACGAATCCGAATAGAAAACCAAACAAAGTATCTAATTTACCTAAGCCTGAGTATTTGACTGTCCTACTAATTCCTTTGCTGATTAATAGAACTAAAAAAATTATTATTACAAAAATTGAAATACCTAAAATTATATCAAGAATATACTCACTATCAATTATGTCTTTAAAATATGGTTTAATTTTAGGGAATAAAATTAAAGTTATTATATAAGCCAATAACCATTTAGATAGAGATAAAATACTCAAGACGAAACCGTTTTTCGTACATTTAAACAGTGATAGAAGAGTAATAACAATATAAGCAAGATCAAAATAGGAAAAAAAATCATTAATTTCTTTTCCAAACTCCATCTTAATTTTTTAAATATTCAAAAGGTTTTGAAATAATTATAAGTGATGGCAGAAGTGTTAAAACAGAAATCATAGCAAATAGCATTGCAATTCCAGTGAACACCCCAAAATAAATAGTTGGGATGAAATTAGATAATACTAGTATTGAAAAACCAAAGACTATAGTTATTGATGTATTTATTATTGCAACCCCAACTGTAGAGTGGCAACGTTCTATTGTTTTTTTATAATCCCCAATATCTGAAAATTCCTCTCTAAACCTATATATGTAATGTATACTATTATCCACGGCTATTCCTATTGTAATTGCAGCTATTGTAATTGTCATCATATCTAAAGGAATTCCCATTATACCAATTATTCCCAAAATAAAAAAAGCAGCAAGAAAATTAGGTACAACTCCGATTATTGATAATTTAACATTCTTAAACAAAATTAAAAACATTGCAAATATGCCAATCATTACAAAACCAAGAGTTAAGATTTGAGACTTAAATAAACTTTGTAATAAATTATTGAATAAAATTAAAACACCAGCAAGCTTAAATTCGTCTTTCCTTAAGTTTAATTTATTTTCTAAATCATAATTAATTTGGTTTATTAAATCATTACGCCTTAAATCTTTTAAAGAGTCTTTAATGCGAAGACTTATTCTAGCTTCATTATCTTTAATTGATATATAGGGATCTATAATTTCTTTTTTTATTGTCTCTGGTATTTTTGAGTACAGCACACCCATTTCTAGAGTACCAAGTTCTTTATTATTATTTAAACTTGTTGCAACATCTATAATAGAGGAAAAAGATAAAACTTTACCTATCGAGGGCAAACTATCCAAATAATTATGGACTTTGTTTATTTTATCAATTTTATCTTTTGTAAACCAATATTTTTCATCATTAGTGCCACCATCATTTTCCCAATCTTCAAACTCATCGTTTTCAGAATTAGCTTCATTTTCCTTTGAAATTTCACCGAATTTAATAATTATTTCAAGAGGAGTTGTTCCACCTAATTTTTCATCAATCAATTTCATTCCTCTATAAATTTCGGTTTTTTTGTCGAAGTAGTTTATGAAACTATTTTCAACCTCTAGACGCTTAATGCCGAAGACACTAAGAATTATTATTAATATTGTGGTAAAAAAAATTAAATTTTTATTATTTGTAGATATTTTTGCAAAAAAATTTGTAACTTTATAATTATTTATCTCTTCTAAGTTAACGTTATTTACGGGAGCAAAACTTAACAAAGTAGGAAGAAGCGTGAAAGTAATTAAAAAGGAAGTCATTAAGCCTAAAGTCATCATCCATCCAAAATCGATAATTGGTTTAATTTCACTGAATATTAAAGATAAAAAAGCACAAACTGTAGTTAAAACAGTATAAAGGATTGGCCAAAACATTTTATGAGTTGTTTTTGATAAAATCTCAAAGTTGCTTAAATCTAAATAATTTTTTCTTAATTGGATAAAACGGGTGCTCATATGTATGTTCATTGCCATTGTAAGAATTAACATTAAAGCTATAAAATTTGAGGATATCACTGTTACTTTCCAACCCAATAAACCTAACAATCCTGTCATAATAATTACAGAAAACACGCAGCTGCTTATTGGCACAAAAACCCAAATCAATTTTCTAAATACAAACCATAGAGTCGCAATTATAAATAAAAAAACTCCTAGTCCAAATACAATAATATCGCTTTTTATAAACGACATCATATCATCCGCTATCATTGGTATACCACCTAAAAATATTTTAGCGTCTTTGCTGTAAGTTTTAATAACATCTCTTATTTCAATTATATTTTCATGATTTTTTTTTTTTAAATAATCTTTATATTCTTCAATTTCTTTTTTATTCGAGTTTATTAAGTTTTGGAGTTGATTATCTTTTTTTAAATAAACTATTATTCCTGTGGTAGTACCATCCTCACTAATTACAAAGTTTCTGAAAACTGGGCTATTTAGTATTTCATTAAATCCTCTATCTTTATCTACTTTTTCATCTTTTAATGTTACAAAGTTTTTAAGTCTTTCTTGAAGGGGAGCCTCTGAGTTATTTAGTAAAGGTATATCAAGGATAGTCACAACATTATGCACCCAATCTAAACTTTGAATTTTGTATTTTAGGCTTAAAAGATTGTTAATAGTGGTTTCAGAAGTGATTGGTTCTTTAGGAGCATAAGTGAGAACTAAAAACTCTTTTGCTCCATATCTGTCATTGATCTCTCTTAAGTATTCTAAATCTGGATCACCCTCGATTAACAATGTATCTGATGAAGCATCCAACCTAAAATCTTTTGAGGAGTATCCAAAAAAAGCTAATAATATGATTAGGCTTAAAAATACAAATTTGGGTTTTTTAAGAATAATATTATTGTAAAAATCGGCAAACATTTATTAGTTATTTATATTTTAAATTAACTAATTTGAGTATCTTTAAATTTGGTAAACATTGCCTCAAATTCCAACATAATATTTCCAGTGGGTCCGTGTCTTTGTTTACCTATTATAATTTCAGCTAGATTGGAGACCTCATTCATTTTTACTTGCCATTCAGCATGGTCAACAGTTGCAGGTCTTGGTTGTTTTCTCTCTAGGTAATATGCTTCTCTATAAACGAACATAACTACATCTGCATCTTGCTCAATTGACCCTGACTCTCTTAAATCAGATAACTGAGGTTTTTTATCATCTCTTTGTTCAACAGCTCTAGAAAGTTGTGATAAGGCTAATACCGGCACAGATAATTCTTTTGCGAGTGCTTTAAGTCCTTGTGTTATCTCTGAAATTTCTTGAACACGCCCATCCTTCGTATTAATAGCTCTCATTAATTGAATGTAATCAATCACAATAAGATCTAAATTATGTTTTCGCTTAATTCTTCTAGCTCTATTGCTTAATGCTGCAATGCTAATTGCAGGTGTTTCATCAATAAAGAGAGGTAATTCAGCAATATTTTTAGATGTTTCTATGAATTTATCAAACTGTTCATCTGAAATCCTTCCTCTTCTAATATCATTTGATTTAATTCTAGACTGTTCTGCAAGTATTCTTGTTGATAATTGTTCTGAAGACATTTCAAGTGAAAAAAAAGCAACCGATGATTTTTTTCCACTTTCTTGTAATTTTTGAGCAGCATTAAATGCTATATTGGTAGCTAGTGCGGTTTTACCCATTGATGGCCTACCTGCAATTATAATTAGATCTGACTTATGAAGACCACCGAGTCTATCATCTAAATCTCTTAAACCAGTCGGAACACCAACTATTCCTTCTTCATTTTTGTAAGCGTTTGAAGCCATTTCAATTGTCTTTTTCAATGCTTCATCAAATTTAATTAACGATGAATTGGAAGATCCTCTTTCAGCTAAATCAAACAAAAATTTTTCAGAATTTTCAATTATATTTTGCCCATTTATATTTAAATCATTTAATTTTGCATTTTCAATAGTTCTCTCAGAAATCTTTATTAATTCCCTCCTCACAAACATATCATAAATAATTTTTGAATATTCAATTGCTTGTCTAAGTGAAGTAGAAAACTTTGTAACTTTTACTAGATAATCTGGAACATTAATTTCATCTTTTTCATTTTCAAAATAATTTTTTAAAGTAATTGGATTTGCTAGCATACCTTTAAAAATCAACTTTTCTATAGCTGCAAAAATTTTTTGGTGCATTGGATCATAAAAATTACCACTTGAAACAATTGTATTTACATCATCAAAAATTTCATTACTTAGTAATATTGAACCTAAAACCGATTGTTCAGCTTCAATATTATTTGGTAATTCCTTAAAAGTATTTGAAATAACACTAAAATTATTTTCCATAGAAATAATACTTTACACGATTGAAATAAATATTGAATAAAAAATAAGTTATGGGGATAATGATGTATAATTACTGAATAACTTCAGCAGGGATTACTTTAATTTTTATTTGCGCCTGAACCTCAGAATGCAAATTAATATTTACTTTAAATTCACCTAAGGATTTAATATCATTCATCAGTTGAATCGTAGATGGTTCAATTACTACACCTTCTTTATCATTTATAATTTTAGAAATTTCAGTGGGTTTTACAGAGCCATAAAGCTCTTTGTTTTCAGTGCTTAGTTTTTTTATTACATATTCTTTTAACTTAATTTTATCAAATATATCTTTTGCAGCCTTTTTCTTCTCTAAATCTTTTTTATTTAACTCATTTTTAATTTTTTCAACTTCCTTAATATTTTCTTTAGATGCATATAATGCCTTTTTATTTGCAATAAGAAAATTTCTAGCAAACCCTCTTTTAACATCAATTATCTCTCCAATTGATCCAATTTTTCTTATGTTTTCCAATAAAATAACTTTCATTATATTAATGCTAGGTTTCTTGCTCTCTTAATTGATAATGATAACTCTCTTTGTTTTTTCTGACAAATATTTGTTATTCTTGATGGTAATATTTTTCCATTTTCAGAAACATATTTTTTTAGTAACCTAATATTTTTATAATCTACCACTGGTGCGCCTTTAACAGACAGTGGGCACGATTTTTTAAATTTATATTTATTCGGCTGAAAAATGCTTAATTTAGCAAAATTGCTTTGAGATTTTTTTTTATTTCCTGATTTTTTTTTTTGCACTATAAATTTCCCTCTACTTTCATTACATTTTTCTTATCATCATTTTCTTTTTTTGAAAAATAATTTGTTTCTAAATCAAATTTTTTAACTTTTACAGTTAAGTATCTAAGAAGATTTTTATCCATACTTTCATTTTTTTCTAAATCGTTTATAATTTTCGCGGTGCCTTCAAATTTAAAGTGTATATAATTACCTTTTTTATTCTTCTTTATGATATAGGATAGATTTATTAGTCCCCAGTTTTGAGTCTGAATAATTTTCCCATAATTTTTTTCGACGATTTTGGTATACTTTTCGGTTAATTGTTTAATTTGGGAAGGACTTACATCCTGTCTTGCTACAATGGTATGTTCGTATAAGTTCATATTTTTAAGTTTTATAAAACACGAGGATATACTATTATAATTCTTTAATTACAATACTTAAAACAATAATTATAAATAAATAAATATATATGTTTTCTGTTATTTTTCCAGGCCAAGGATCTCAAAGTGTGGGAATGGCCAATGAACTTCATTCAAAATTCGATTTGGTAAAAAAATATTTCAAGTATGCAGATGAAGTGCTAGATTTTCCGATATCAAAAATAATTTTAGAGGGACCAAAAGAAAACTTAAATCAGACAGAAAATACGCAACCAGCAATTTTTTTAGTTGGGTATTCTATTTTTAATTTAATTAAAAATGAGTTTGATTGTGATTTAAATAAAGCTCAATTTTTTGCTGGTCATTCAGTTGGTGAATATACAGCATTGGCATCATCAGGAATAATTAATTTTGAAGATACAATTAGGCTATTAAAACTAAGAGGAAATGCAATGCAATCAGCAATGCCCAAGGGAGAGGGTGGGATGGTTGCTGTTCTTGGTTCAGACATATCGACAATTGAAAATTTAATTGATGAAAAAAAATACAAATGTTTCGTTGCAAATGATAATTCTAATGGCCAGCTAGTAATAAGTGGAAGAATTAATCATTTAAATAAATTTATTGATGATCTAAAAGGTTTACGTATCAAAAATATCACTTTACCCGTAAGCGGACCTTTTCATTGCGAATTAATGAACAAAGCTACAATTATAATGGAACCTGAAATAAAAAAATTAAAATTTAATAGCAGTGAAAATATTTTAATTTCAAACGTTACAGCTAATGAAATGAAAACGCCAAAAGAAATTAAGGAGCTGCTAATAAAACAAATTGAAAGTCGTGTTAAATGGAGAGAAAGTATTATTTATATGATTAAAAAAGGTGTAAATCATTATATAGAAATAGGTCCAGGAAAAGTATTGTCTGGTCTGATAAAAAGAATTGATAAAACTGTAATAGTTGATGCAATTAATAACGAGGAGGATATAAACAATATTAAAAAAAATGATAAATTTTAGTAATAAAAAAATTCTAATAACTGGAGCAACGGGCGGTATTGGAAATGAACTGGTTAAAAAATTTATTTCATTAAAAGGTAAAGTTTTAGCTACAGGAACAAATGAAGAAAAATTGGAAAAGTTAAAGAAAAATTATCAATCCATAGAAACTTTAAAATTTGATATATCAAAACATTCTGAAATAGAGGGTTTCATTGATCAGGTAAGTTTAAAAATTAATGGTCTTGATATTTTGGTCAATAATGCAGGTATTACATCAGATAACTTGTCCTTAAGAATGAGAAGCGATGAGTGGCAAAAAGTTATAGATACTAATTTAACTTCTACATTCTTTACTTGTAAATATGCGCTAAAAAAAATGTTAAAAAATAAGTTTGGAAGAATTGTAAATATTACATCTATTGTTGGGCACACTGGAAATATAGGACAAGCTAATTATACAGCTTCCAAAGCTGGTATGATTGCTATGTCAAAGAGTCTTGCTATTGAGTATGCTAGAAAAAATATTACTATAAATTGTGTATCACCAGGTTTTATTCAAACAAATATGACAGCTCAAATCAATGATGAGGTTAAAAAAAATCTAATGCTCAGGATTCCAATGAATAAATTGGGAAATGGTGAAGATGTATCAAATTCTGTTGCTTTTTTAGCTTCAGATGCAGCATCTTATATTACTGGTGAAACTGTACATGTTAATGGAGGCATGTATATGGCTTGACAAAGTTGAGTAATAATCTATTAACAAAAAATATAAAAAAAAAGGATCAATATGTCAGAAGATATTTCAAGTAAAGTTAAAAAAATTGTTGCGGATCATCTTGGTATTGAAGAATCAAAAGTTACAGATGAAGCAAGCTTTATAGATGATTTAGGCGCAGATAGCTTAGATACCGTAGAGTTAGTAATGGCTTTCGAGGAAGAATTTGGTTCAGAAATTTCTGATAGCGAAGCTGAGAAGATTTTAACTGTTGGAGACGCAATTAAGTTTATTGAGAGTAAAAGTAATTAATATATAAATAAATGTCATCGCAAAATGATGGGATAATAGTCATATTGTCATCACCATCAGGTGCTGGAAAAACTACACTAGTTAAATTATTATCACAAAGAAAAAATTTTAGTATATCGGTATCTCATACTACAAGAGAGCCAAGAAGTAATGAAACTGATGGAAAAGATTATTATTTTATCAAAAATAAAGAATTTGAAAATTTAATTAAAAATAATCAATTTTTAGAGCACGCTAAAGTTTTTAATAATCTTTATGGTACTTCTAAAAAGCCTGTCATAGATCTTTTAAGTTTAGGTAAAAATGTTATTTTTGATATTGATTGGCAAGGCACAAAACAAATAAAGTCTCAAAATATCAAATATAAAATCTTAACATTTTTTGTTTTACCTCCAAGTAAACAAGTGCTTTTTGATAGACTTAGTAACAGAGATATGAAAGATAAGCTCATAGCATCTGAGAGGATGAAAGATTTTTATAAAGATGTCCAGCATTGGGTTGATTATGACTTCGTTGTTATAAATGATAATTTAAACGAATGTTACAACGAAATCAGTCAGTTAATTGATTTGTCTTTAAAATCTGAAAACAAAGTAATTCATTATGATAAAAAACGAATTTCTGATCATATAGATAAATTAATCAACTAATTTTATTACTTTCATATTTTGAGGCTAAATTACAGTATGTTTTAATATCTAGATTCTGAGGGCGTAAATCTAAATTAAGATTGAGTTCGTCGATTATTTGAGAATTTTTTTTAAAAATTTTGTTAATTGATTTTCTTATTTTTTTTCTTCTTTGATTAAACAAGACTCTAGTTATCATTTCAAGATTTTTCGGATTATTTAACTTGTATTTATAGTTTTTTTCTCTAAAAAATAAAAGTGAACTTTCAACTTTTGGTTTTGGTTTAAAAGAACTAGGTTTAATATCAAAAAGTTTTTTTATATCAAATTTCCAATTTGATAATATAGATAATCTTCCATAATTTTTTGAATTTACTTTTGCCAATATACGATCCGCCATCTCTTTTTGGAACATAAATATTAAAGCTTTATATTTGAAATTATTATCCAAAATAAATTTAACTAAAATTTGAGAAGAAATATTGTACGGCAGATTCCCCATAATAATTGTATTTTTGTTAAAAATTTCATAATCAAAAAATTTCAAAATATCTTTATTAATTACTTTGATTTTTCCAAAAAATTTATTTTTTAAGTATTTTGAGAGATTTTCATCTTTTTCTATTAAAAAAATTTTTTTTGGATTTTTTTTAATTAAATAATCAGAAAGATTCCCAGTACCTGGACCAATTTCAATTAATTCAGTACTATTGTCTAAAATACTTATTTGAGATATTTTTTTTAAAATATTTTTATCTATTAAAAAATTTTGACCGAGACTTTTTTTTGCTTTAGTTATCACTGATATTTTTAGCAAATAGAATTGCCTCGATTAAGCTAGTTGGACTAGATAAATTTTTTCCGGCCATTTGATTGTTTGTTCCATGATCTGGCGTAACTCTTAAAAAAGGAAGACCTAAAGTGACGTTAATTGCATTAAAGCCATATAAGGTTTTAATAGGTGTTAGAACTTGATCATGATACATACCAACAATAACATCATATTTTTTTGAATTGTTTTTTAAAAATATTGTGTCTGCAGCATAAGGGCCCTGCGCTTTAACACCATTAATCTTAAGTTTTTTTACTGCTGGTTTTAATATCTTTTCATCCTCTGAGTAGTAATCTGTTGTTTCACAATGGGGATTTAATCCAGTTATTCCTATTTTAATTTTTTTTTTGAAATAATATTTATAAAAATCATTTATTATATGAACGTGTCTAATAATTTTATTTTTTGTTATCTTATTAAAAATTTTTTTTAAAGGTATATGAGTAGTAAGCGGGCTAACTGCAAGTTCTTTGTTAAAAATTAACATTACTTCTTTACCTCTCGAAGAGGTTTTTTTTGCAAAATACTCAGTCATACCAGGTAATTTTTTTTGTAAAAAATGTGTTTTAGATATTGGGCCATTTATAAGCATTTTGATTTTAACTTTTTTAATTATATCTAACGCAATAATTATACAATTTTCAATATATGTTTTTGATTTAGTTGTAATTCTATCAAAAGGCTTTTTAAATTTAAAATGGACGTCAATTATATTTATTTTTTGATTATTTAACTTATTTTTATGAAAATTATCTTTATTTATATTTCGAATTGAAAATTTATATTTTAATTTTTTCATTTGTTTAATTAATAAATCTTTAGAACAAATCAAAATAATTGGATTTTTAATTTTTTTAATTTTTTTCTCTTTAAGCGATTTAAAAAATATCTCTAAAAAAATACTATAGGGTTCACCTGCAACTATTAAAATAGGTTTAGTTATCATAAATTTTTGTGTTAATTTCAGTTTTTTTATAATATATAGAAGAATATTGATCTAGTTGTCGATTCTGTTCGGTTTTTAAAATTTTTTCATATTCTTCTTCAAAACTCAATTCTAATCTAGTCTTTCTTTTATCTTTTAAAAATAAAAATAGCTGACCCCCTGGAACATTAATAGGGTTTGTGTAGGCACCTATTTCTAGATTTTTAATGTTTTTGAAAACTTCCTTAGTAAGTTGATTTTCTTTAATCCATCCTATTTTACCTCCAAGTTTGGAAGATTGTGCCTCACTTAAAATATTAGCAGTATTTTCAAATCCAATTTCCTGAATACTTTTTTCAATTTTGGTTTTGTTATTCTCAAGATCTGACACTTGTTTGGGGTTGAATAAAATCTCATGCAACAGATACTCATTTAGAAAATTTGAAGAACTCTCTAAATCTCTCTTTAATTTTTCTCTTATTTCTACCTCATTAATAACTAATTTATCTTTGTAAATTGTATAGATAAGTTTATTCCACATTAACTCAATTTCTATTTTTTCCTTTAAATAATTATTTGAAATGTCTAATGAATTTAGTAAACTTTCAAATTCGATTTCATCTAAATTTAGATTATTTCTTAAATAGTCTATTTGTCTTTCTAAAAGCTGTTCATTCCCACCAAATTCAAAATTTTTAAGTATTTCAATTTTTTTAACCTTTTCTTTAATAATAGATTTTGTTGCATACTGTATAAGTTCCTCTTTTTCTATTGTTTTAAGTTGATCATTAAGCATAAGAAGATAATTAATTTCTTTAGCTACATCTTTATTAGTAATTGGGTGATTTTCAACTTTATATAAAATTTCAATTTTTTTTGCTAATAGATTATTTGTTAAAAAACTATATGCTAATATTAAAAATATAAAAATCTTTATTTTAAACATATTATCATTTTAGATTTGTCGAACTGATTTTAGAAAAAGGCATAATGGTTAAAGAAAAAAGTAATTCTTCTTCAGGCTTAATATCACTATCTGCGTAAAAAGTTTTATTATATTCTAGTGCAGCTCTCAAACAATCATTTTCATATTGATACATAAGATTATAAAACTCAGTTAAATCAATTTCTCTATTAGACCGTGTTTTAAAAGTTAAACTATTAGTATTATTAAATTTTAACGTTGTATTATTACCAACAAAATGATTAGATCCCATTATATCACTTTCCTCTAAGTATTCAAATGTAGTAATAAGGTTGTTGACACTAAGAGTTGTTTTTAAAGAATTATAATTTGATGTTGAAAAACCATCATCTAGCATAAAATCATAATCCAATTTTAAAATATCAGAAACCTTTAAATTAATATTCCCAATTAAATCAGAATATTTCTTATTTAAAGAGCTTTTGGCTGGCAAATCTTCATTAGGTGAATCGCTGATAACCTGGGCAATTTCAAATGATATCTTTTCTTCTCCAAATTTATCATTTTTTTTATACCCTAAACTCGCGGTTATTGAATGACCTCCCTCAACTGCATCATTTTCAGAAATTCTATTGAAGGAATTTATGTTTGAGATATCTAATCTACGGTCCACATCAGACATATTCTTTGTTTTATTAGGACTAAATCGATAAGATAAATTTGGTGTTATAAAACTATCAAAAAATTCTGATTGTTTTGAGAGAGGATAGCTCAAATTATACATAAATTGTGAAAGTAATTGGTTTTTTGATTCGCTTTGATTATTTGAACCTGTTTTTGAGCTTTTATTTGGGTTAAGTATACTAAGTTTAAAATCTTTAATTAAACCACTATTTTCATATTTTTTTAATGAAGAATAAATAATGCTATTATTCAGTATTTGTTCATATTTATTAGTTTCAAATTGTTTTTGAAAAAAATCCGATTGAAAGCTTATTGACCCATCTGATCCAAGAATTTTTTGCAAATCTCTTGAATAGCTAAGATTAGGAAGTATTAATTCATATCTATCAGAGTTTTTTTTAGTTAAATCCTCATAAACATCCGTACTTATTGTTAATGAACTATCATCATTGAAACCATCAAATTTTAGAAAAGAATGCATTAAAGTTTCACTTTTAATTAATGGTGAATTTATTTTATATCTTTTTAAATATGTATCATTAGCCACTTGTTCCAAATTGATTTCCAAATTAGACTCTTGAAATATAACATCTTCAAAATCAAATTTTGTATTTGAAAAAAAATGTGATTTAGATGTTTGAATACTATTACCCAAGGCAGATGTATAAAAACTAAAATCACTTATGTGATCATAATTTTTTCCAACCTTTCTATATTCATTTTGTAACATTATATCATTATTTGTAAAAATTCTTGGCATAATAGTTATATCCTCATCGTCGGCAATTACTTTAAAATATGGTATTTGTACTGATGTTCCTGAGTTACCAGAATCATTCAATGTAGGAATTAAAAAACCCGATTGTCTTTTGACAGTAGGGTCAGGGTGAAAGAATTTTGGAAAATATACAATTGGCTTGTCATAAACCTCCAGCCAGGCATTTAAATAATTAATTGTTTTTTTTTCTCTATTATGAACAATTTTATTAGCTCTAAGAGACCATGGAGGGCACCCATCTCTTTTTTGACAAGTAGTAAAAATACCCTTTGATACAATTGTATTATTATCTTTAAATTCTAAAATGTTTCCATATAACCTTGGTTCATTAAGACTATTACCAAATGATTTATTTGAAAAATTCATTTTTATGTCTTTACCATAGAATTCGTTATTTTTTATATTGCTGAAAAAACTTTTGAAATATGAAATATTGCCGTCACTGTCCTTTAATGTTACATTTTTAGCCTTAATAACCTTGCTAGATGTATTTAGAACAAAGTCATCAGTAATTAAATTATTTTCATAACTGTCCTTGACGTTGGTTTTGTATTTTGATTTTATCTCATTTAAATTTCTTGAATAAATTAAATTTTTAGTTGTAATAATTATATTTTTTTCTATTTCTATTTCTGTATCTTCAAATGTTTGAATTTGTTCTATATTTTTAAAATATTTGATTTTATTTGTTTTAATTATTAGATTATTTACTTTATCATTAACTAATACGTTGTTATTTACACTTAATTCCAAATTTTTTTTATTATACTCAAACTCTTGTGCTGTTATAATAACTCCCGATGAAGAGGTTATTTGAACACCTTTATTTGATTTTAGAATTTCCCCGTTATTTATAATTTCAATCTCATCGCCTTCGAAATAAAAATCTTCTGCAAAAGATAAATTATTTAAAAAAAATAAAAAAATATTGAGGAAAATAAATAAAATTTTTTTTGTCATTTATTTCTCATTTATCCTTACTAATCCAATAGAGCAAAAAAGAGATATTATTAATAGAGGTAACCATATCGATAAAAATTCTGGCAATTTTTCATTTTCACCAAGCAAACTAGAAAAGTAATTTATATAATAAATAACGACAGAACAAAAAGTTCCCAATATTAGATGAAATATTTTTGAATTATTTCTTTTTATGTTAAGCATAATTATACAGCTAAAAATAGTCATAACAGTAAGGTTAATAGGATACGAAGCAAGTTTATGATAATGAATGTTCAAATTGGTGACGGAATAACCTATATTTTTATAATCATTTTTTAGTTTATTAAGCTCTATAAAATTTAAGGAAGATAAATCTGAAAATAGCTGGTTTATTTGATTAGCATCAAAATTACTCTTAAATAAAATATTTTCACTTTTTTGAGTACTTGAATTTCCACTCGAATAATTTACGTTTTTCAATACCCATTGTTTATTATTTATATTCACCTCATCAACTAAAATATTATTAAAGTTTTCATACTTTTTAGTAAATTGGTTTATTGTTACATCATAAAGAATTCCATTAGAAATTTTTTCAGCATTTATTATATTTATATTATTATCGATTTCATCCTTAATCCATAAACCATTTTCAGTTACAACGGCTAAATATTTGTTATCTTTTGAATATTTATTTTTTAAATCCAAATAAATAAATTTGAGGTTAGATGAAAGGTTGTAAAAAATTATAAGTATAAATATAGATAGTAAAAAAGCAAAAATTGACAGAATAGATATAATTTTGATGTTACTTAAACTTACTTTTTTAAAAATATCTAGCTCTTCTCTATCAAGTAATTTTATAAATAAAAATTGTGTAGATATAAAAAAAATAAATGGAAAAGTTTCATAGACAATCGAAGGCGAATTTAGAAATGTTAAAAAAATAGGAAAAAATAAATTTGTATCTGTATCCCTTAAATAAGATACCTCCTCAAAAATATTTAGTATTATCACTAATGAAAAAAAAATTGAAAAAACTACCAGAAGAGTTTTCAAAAATGAGATTATCAAATATTTTTGATATACTTTGATCATCTGTTGACCCTCAATTTAAAAATAAAAAATAAATAATTTAGTAAAAAAATAATTAGGGGTATAAATATGAAAAGTTCAACCTTACTATTACCGATGTATCGTGCTGATATCTCTGATATTACAATAATAAAAAAACCAATTAAAAATAATAGATTTTGAAATCGACTGTATTGAAATGAGTCCTTATTTGAAAGAATTAGAAAACAAGCAATTAATACTATACTAGGAATAAAAAAAGGTTTTATTAGTCTTTTAAATAATTCCTCATCAATATCATTCTCAGCTTTGTTTTCACATAAAAAATAATCAGGTATTTTATATAAAAGTATATTGTAATTAATTTTATACAAACATGAGATAAGAGCTAATGTTGATAATTCTTGAAATTTTGGTGTTTTGGTACTCTTAGATGAATATTTTGCTAAATTAATATCAGTTCTTTTAAATGCAAATCTTGTAAGATTGTTATTATTTATGTCAATAAAGCTTCCGTTATTCAAAATTAAAAAATTCAAACCATTTTCTGAAACTATTTTTCCACTTTCTGCATAAATAATCTGGGACTGATTTTCTTTAACTTGATCTTTGAGGTAAATATTTCTTAAGTCACCATTTTCACTTTTAGATTCAACAAAAATTGTTAAATTTTGCACAACATCAATAAATTTTTTTTCCTTTATCAAATTAGGAAAAAAATCAACCTTTGAGTTTCTTATATACTCTCTGGCAGAGTCTAAAGTTTTTGGGACAATTAAAGCATTTAAAAATATTTGCAAAAATAAAAATAATAATGAGAAAACTACTAGTACATTAATAAACTTAACTTTATTTATCCCTATATTCCAAAAAATTACTAGTTCATTTTTAGCTTCATATCTATTAAGGGTATAAAAAATACTTATAAAAACGCAGAAAGGCAAAATTCTGCTAAAGATTTTTGGAAAATTCAATAAAGTTATATAGAAATATGTTAAAAGACCATGCCCGTCCTCTGATATATAATCTAAAAAATTTACAGCTTGGATTACCCATATAATTAGTGACAAACTGAGACTGGATAGTAAAAAAAACTTAGAAATATCTTTTAAAAGCTGATTATAAATAATTTTTTTCATTGAAATTTGCCTGATAATATCTATATATCTTCAACTTTAGTTTATATTTTAAATACAACCTAAAGTACATATTTATTATAAATGTCAATAAAAATAAGCTATAAAACTGGTTCTAACGAAAATAGTATTAAGAATTATGTTTTGTTCTCTGATGAAGAATTCAAAATTAACGGTCTTAATAAGTTAAATATTAGCAAAAACTCTAATCAAATAAGCAAAACAATAATCTCAAACAAATCAAAAAAAAAAGACTTTATCTCGTTTAATCTTAACCCTGATCAAAAAATAATTTTAGTAAAGATCAAAAATAAACTCACGCCAACTGAAAATGAAAAAAGGGGAGCAAATTTTTATAATTATCTAAAATCAAATCTAATTTTTAATGTTACTTTCTTAAATAATAATACCACCGCAACCCAAAGTAAGAATAGCACGTTTTTCGATGAGTTTCTTCATGGTATGCATCTTAAATCGTATAATTTTAATAAATATAAAACAAAACAAGACGTTAAAATTATAGATATAACTATTTTGAATTCAAAAAAAATTAAAAATAAAAAAAAATTTGATAGATTTTCATCAATTTTAGAAGGCACAAATTATACAAAAGATCTTGTTTCAGAACCTGGAAATATTCTTCATCCAGACGAATACGCAAAAAGATTATTAAAATTAAAAAAAATTGGTTTGAAAGTGAGAGTATATAATAAAAAAGAACTTAAAAAATTAGGAATGGGAGCTCTTTTAGGAGTTGGCCAAGGAAGCGTAAGGGGATCGTATCTTGTAACAATAGAATGGAATGGTAATAGGTCAAAAAGTAAGCCCTTAGCATTTGTCGGCAAGGGTGTATGCTTTGATACTGGTGGATACTCATTAAAACCAGCAAGATTTATGGAAGATATGACATATGATATGGCAGGATCTGCTGCCGTAGTAGGGTTAATGAAAACTTTAGCTTTAAGAAAAGCAACAGTCAATGCTGTAGGTGTAGTAGGTCTAGTTGAAAATATGGTAAGTGGAAATGCTCAAAGACCTGGAGATATTGTAAAATCTTATAGTGGAAAAACAATCGAAGTATTAAATACAGATGCTGAAGGAAGATTAGTTTTAGCAGACGCTTTAACTTTTACTGAAAAGAAATTTAGACCCAAATTTATAATTGATTTAGCAACTTTAACTGGTGCAATAATAGTTTCTTTGGGATCAGAATATGGAGGACTTTTTTCTAACAATGATAAACTCTCCAAAGAATTGATTGATGCTGGTGAAAAAACTGACGAAAAATTATGGAGAATGCCATTACATAAAAACTTTGATAAATTGATGGACTCAAAAAATGCAGATATGCAAAATATAAACTATGTAGGGGGAGCAGGATCTACAACAGCAGCGCAATTTTTACAAAGATTTATTTTAAATAAAACACCTTGGGCTCATCTCGATATTGCTGGTATGGCTTTTTCAAAATATGGTGGAGCATTAAATTCAAGTGGTGCAACAGGATATGGAGTAAGACTGTTAAACAAGTTGGTCGAAGACTTCTATGAGTAATTTAGAACAAACTTTATCAATTATAAAACCAGACGCAGTAGAGAGAAATCTTGAAGATAAAATTAAAACAGTATTTAAAAATGAGGGTTTTAAAATTGTTAAAGAAAAGAAAATTAAACTTGAAAAAAAAGATGCTGAAAAATTTTACAAAGTTCACGAAACAAAGCCATTTTATAATGATTTATGTGAATATTTATCTTCAGGACCAATAGTTGTAATGGTATTAGAAAAAAATGGAGCAGTATTAGATAATAGAAAACTGATGGGTGCAACTGATCCAAAAAAAGCAGAGGATGGAACAATCAGAAAAGAATTTGGTTTATCCATTGATAAAAACACAGTACATGGTTCAGATAGTCTGGATAATGCAAAAGTTGAAATTGATTTTTTTTTTGCACACTAATTTATAATTATTTTTAGAGCTTTAGGATAAATTTTATGTTCTTGCTTTAACACTCTTTTTTGCAGACTTTTAGCATTATCGTTTTTAAGAATTTTTACTTTTTTCTGTAATATAATTTTTCCTGAATCTAATTTTGATGTAACGTAATGAACAGAACAACCAGAATATTTTTCATTATTATTTATAGCTCTATTATGTGTATCAAGACCTTTATACTTCGGCAATAAAGAGGGATGAATATTGATAATTTTTCCTTTAAATCTTTTTATAAATTCTCTTGATAAAATTTTCATAAAACCCGCAAGACAAATTATTTTAATATTTTTTTTTTTTAAAATTTGTAAAATTTAAGGAAGATAAATCTGAAAATAGATGGTTTATTTGATTAGCATCAAAATTAATTAACTCATCTCTTAAATGATTTTTAAAAGTATAAATTTGAAATTTTATATTTTTTTTTTTGGCAAAATTTAATCCTTTTGCATACTTTTTATTTGAAATTACAATACATATCTGTACTTTAGATTTTTTTTCTTTGGAAAAATAAAATAAACTTTTTAAATTTGTTCCTCTTCCAGAAATAAATACAGCAATCTTTGTTTTATTGCCAAATGACTTTATCATAAAAAAGGGTTTTAATTTTTCCTTTAGTTATTTTACCAATTTGATACGGCTTATACTCTTTAGAAAAAAATTTTTTTATTTTATTTAAATTTTTTTTCTCGATAATTAAACAAAACCCAACACCACAATTAAAAGTTTTTAACATATCCATTTCCTCAACATTTTGTTTTTTTATCCATTTAAAAATCTTTGGAACTTTTATCGTCGATAGATCAATATTTGCGCATAATCCATTTGGTATTACCCTTTTAATATTATCTATTATTCCACCGCCGGTAATATTTGCACATCCATTAATTAAATTTTTTTCGTTAAGTAATAGTATCTCTTTTGTATAAATTTTTGTTGGTTTAATTAATTCTTTTTTAAGAAATTTATTTTTTTTAAAATTTATTTTATTTTTTTTTAGAATATATCTTATCAATGAATATCCATTAGAATGAATACCACTAGATGGAATTGCAAGTATTAAATTACCTTTTTTAATTTTATTATTATCAATAAAATTTTTATTATCCACGATACCAACAGAAAAACCAGCTATATCAAATTTTTTTTCCCCGTAAGTTCCTGGCATTTCTGCAGTTTCTCCTCCTACAAGTTCGCAATCTGAAATTTTACATCCAGTAATAATACCCTTGGCTATAGATTTGAGTTTTTTTAGATCAATTTTATTTATCGATATATAATCTAAAAAAATCAAAGGTTTTGCACCTTGAACAATAAGATCATTTACACACATTGCAACTAAATCAATTCCTATTGTATCAAATTTGTTTAAGTCATTTGCAATTTCAATTTTGGTACCAACTCCATCAGTGGAGGCAACTATTTTTGGATTTTTATATTTTTTTGGTATTTCTGATATTGAGCCAAAACCGCCAATATTTTTAAATTTAGATTTATTTCTACTTTGTTTTGCTTTTTTTGATAGAAAATCTACAAATTTATCAGCTGCGGTTATATTTACGCCACTTTTTTCATATGTAAATTTTTTATTATTCATTAAAATAAATTATGCATTTAAAAATTTCTTTTTTGAGTCTGAACAGAGCTTATATAATTTTTTTGAGCACAGTTCTATTTTTAAATTTTTCTAGCTCAGAGTTAAAATCATCAATATTTAGTGTAAATGACATTGAAATAATGGAACCATTTGAACTTAATTTTAAAAAAGAAAAAGTCGTGGATAAAGCATTCGTTGAAGCGTTTAAAAGACTTATGAAAATGACTGTCATTTCAAGTGAGGAGACAAAACTTGGTAGAATTAAAAATATAGAGATAAAAAATTTAATTGATTCCTTCAAAATTAAAGATGAAAGATTTATAAAAAATAATTATTCTGCTAGATTTGATGTAAATTTCAACAAACA
>CACCHS010000006.1 GCA_902545825.1 uncultured Pelagibacteraceae bacterium | reverse complement strand
GGGTAATGTTAAAAATAAGCAATTTAAAAGCCAATATTGATAACAAATCTATTTTAAATGGATTTAATTTAGAAATAAAGCCTGGCGAAGTTCATGCAATAATGGGACCTAATGGATCAGGTAAGAGCACTCTATCAAATATATTATCAGGAAAAAAAGGTTACGATGTATCTGGCGAAATACTATTTGAAGAAAGTAATTTATTTGATTTAGAGACCGAGGAAAGAGCTCACAAAGGTATATTCTTAGCATTTCAGTATCCACTAGAGATACCTGGAGTAAATACAAATATTTTTTTAAAAACTTCTCTAAATGCAATCAGAAAAGCACGAGGAGAAAAAGAACTAGATGCAATTGAATTTTTGAATCTAGTTAAGCAAAAATCAAAAGAGTTAAAATTTGATGAAGAGAAACTTAATAGACAGTTAAATGTAGGTTTTTCTGGTGGTGAAAAAAAGAAAAATGAAATTTTACAAATGTCAATTTTAAACCCAAAATTATCAATTTTAGACGAAACTGACTCAGGACTTGATATTGATGCGTTAAAAACAGTTGCAGATGGAGTTAACTCTTTAAGAAAAAAAAATAATGCTTTTTTGATTATTACTCATTATCAAAGATTACTCGATTACATAAAACCAGACTTTGTACATGTTCTAATGAATGGAAAAATAATAAAATCTGGTGGTCCAGAATTAGCTTTGGAATTAGAAAAGAAAGGTTACGAAAATTTTAACTAAATGGAAAACAGAATTAAATTAGACTTTGATAAAACTTTTAAGGAAGCTCTGCCAAAAGAGGAGTTTGATATTAAACAAAAATATCTTAACAATTTTTTAAAAGATGGTTTTCCAAGTAAAAAAAAGGAAAACTGGAAATTTTCAGATTTAAATCAAATAATAAGCAAAAACATTGGCGAATTAAATTTTTTTAATAATTTTTCAAATAAAACAGATAATTTAAGTTTTATAAATAAATTTGAACATAATAAAATTATTTTTGTAAATGGAAAAATCGAAAATATAGATTTTGATTTCGAAGATAAAAACAAAATCAATATTTCAAACGACAAAAAAATAAATATTAGATCTGAAAATAATTCCTTATTAACATTAAACAATATGTTTAATGAAAATAATTGTTTAATTACTGTTAAAAGTAATTATAAATTAAAAAGACCTTTGATTATTTATCACTTAGTAAATAAAGAGGCTAAATCTACCAATATTAATTTACAATTAAACTTCCTATTAGAAGCTAATAGTTCTTTGAAATTAATTGATGTATTTAATGACAAATCTCAAATGAATTTTATAAATATTTTTTATAATTTTGATCTTAAAAAAGACGCAATTTTAAAAAATTTCAAAGTGGATAGCGGTGAAAATAATAATGTTCAATATTCTTACAACAACATTGAACAGGATACTAATAGTATTTCTGAGACTTTTATTTTATCTAGAGGATCAAAATTTATTAAAAATGAAATTAATTGTAATTTAAAAGAAAAATTTTCATCCGCATTTGTTAATGGTGTATTTTCTTTAAGTGGAGAAAATCATCATGAAATAAGATCTCAGATTAATCATCTTAGTGAAAACACAAAAAGTTATCAATTAATAAAAAGTGTAATGAGTGATAAGTCAAAATCGGTATATCAAGGAAAAATTTATGTAGACAAAATTGCTCAAAAAACAGACGGCTACCAACTAAGTAAAGCGATTTTACTTAATGATGAGACAGAATTTAATGCTAAGCCAGAATTAGAAATTTATGCTGATGATGTTAAATGTTCTCATGGTTCTGCCTCTGGAAATTTAAATGAAAACTCAATTTTTTACTTAAGATCAAGAGGCCTTACATATGATGAGTCCAAAAAACTTTTGATTAAAGGATTCCTCCTAGATGTGATTGAAAAAATAACTGATAACGAAATTAAGGAATTTATAAAAGAAATTATGGAATTTAAAGAATGAATATAAATAACATCAAAAAACAATTTCCAATTTTTAATAATAAGGTTCAAAATAATGATCTTGTCTATTTAGATAGTGCAAATTCATCTCAAAAACCACAAGTGGTTGTTGATAGGATTTATGATTTTTATACAAAAGAATTTTCAAATGTTGGTCGAAGTGTCCATTATTTAGCTGTTGCAGCAACAAATTTATATGAAAATACAAGAGTTTTAGTTCAAAAATATATTAACGCAAAAGATCCTAATGAAATTGTTTTTACCAAGGGAGCCACAGAGGCTATTAATTTAGTTGCTAACACTTTTGGACAGAAGTTTCTTGAGGAAGGTGACGAAATTTTATTAACTGAGCTTGAGCATCATTCAAATTATGTTCCCTGGCATTATTTGCGGAAGTCTAAAGGAGTAAAAATAAAGTTTGCTGAATTCAATTCTGATGGAGAAGTTACTCTTGAAAGCATAGAGAAAAATATAACTCCAAAAACAAAAATTATAGCAATTACGCATTTGTCAAATGTTACAGGAGCAATATTACCTATTAAAGAAATAACAAGGTTGGCACACTCAAAAAATATTCCAGTGCTTGTAGATGGTTGCCAGGGTGCACCACATTTAAAATTAGATATGCAAGATATAGGATGTGATTTCTACGCTATATCTTGTCATAAAATGTATGGACCAACTGGACTTGGAATTCTTTATGCAAAAAAAAAATGGCTTGAAGTATTACCTCCGTATCAAGGTGGTGGTGGAATGATTAGAGAAGTAAAAAAGGAAGGCATTACTTTTGGAGATCTGCCAAATAAATATGAGGCAGGTACTATGGCTACAGCTCAAGTAATAGCTTTTGGAGAGTCGATAAAATTTTTAAATAAAATTGGTATTGAAAACATTGAAAACCATGAGAATGAACTAACAAAATATGGAGAGGAAATTTTAAGAAAAAATAATTCTGTAAAATTAATAGGTAGTCCAAAAGATAAAGGATCAGTTTTATCTTTTACTCTAGATGGGGTGCATGCACACGATATTGCAACGATACTTGATGAGGATGGAGTAGCAATAAGAGCAGGGCATCATTGCTGTCAAATTTTACACGACAAATTAGGTTTATCTGCAACAGCAAGAGCTTCATTAGGTGTTTATAATACCAAAGATGACTTAGATAAATTAAACGAGTCATTAAATAAATGTAAAAAAATATTTGAGGGATAATGGATTTAAAAGATTTATATCAAGAGATTATTTTAGATCATGGAAAGAATCCAAGAAATTTAAAAAAGTCGGATAACTTTAATAAAGATGCTAAGGGACACAATCCTTTATGTGGTGACAAGGTTCATATATATTTGAAAGTTGATGAAAATAACAAAATATCTGATATTGCTTTTGAGGGTAGCGGGTGTGCAATATCGATGGCATCAGCTTCAATAATGACAGATTTAATGAAAGAAAAGAAAGAGGTAGAGGTCAAAGAATTAGTAGATGATTTTTTAGAAATGATAAAGCAGAACCCGGAACTTAAATCCAAGATTTTAGGTGAAAATGAAAAAACTAAGTTAATGTCCTTGTCAGGTGTAAAAAAATATCCAATGAGAGTTAAATGTGCAACAATGGCTTGGCATACACTAACAGCAGCGATGAAAAACGCTAAAGAAGATACAAACACAGATAAATTTGAATAATATGAATTTAAAAGAAAAAATAATTACTGAAATAAAAAAAATATATGATCCGGAAATACCAGTTAATATTTACGAGCTAGGATTAATTTATGATATAAAAGTAGAAAGTGAAAACCTAGTCAAAGTAAAAATGACTTTAACAACACCAAACTGCCCAGTAGCTGAAAGTTTGCCAAAAGAAGTTAAAGATAGTATTATGGAGTTGCCAGAAGTAAAGGATGTAGATCTACAGCTAGTTTGGGATCCTCCGTGGGACAAAACAATGATGTCTGAGGCTGCGAAATTAGAATTAAATTTATGAAACAAATAATTACATTAAGCGATAAAGCAGCAACAAGAATTAAAGAAGTTTTATCAAAAGATGAAAAATCATTGGGTGTTAGAATTGGTGTTAAAAGTGGCGGATGCGCTGGGATGGAATATGTAATGGAATATGCTAAAGAAACGAAACCTGAGGATGAGCTCATTGAGGAAAAAGGAGTAAAAGTTTTTGTCGATCCCGGAGCAGTTATGTACCTTTTAGGAACAGAGATGGATTATAAAGAAGAGGAATTTTCCTCGTCTTTTGTTTTTAAAAACCCTAATGAAACCGAGCGTTGTGGGTGTGGGGAGTCTTTCAAAATTTAATCCCCATTTTGAGCATACCAGAGTTGCAAAAATTGCATATACAAGATAATTTATATGCATGAACGTTTTTGAATTTAGAAATTTGCAAAAATCAGAAGACAGAAAAGAAAAGAGAAAGAGCTTATTAAGATCTCTTATCAAATCTGTTGATACTGGTGCAAATGGAACTCAAGATTACGTTGTTAAAAAAGGTGCAGGCAAAAACAAAATTGCCTCTACTAGACAGTAATATTTAACAACTGTAATACATATCGAACTCAATTGGGTGTGGTGTGTGTTCGAAGTTATGTATCTCTTCAAATTTTAGCGCAATATAAGCATCGATTTGATCATCAGTGAATACGTTTCCTTGTTTTAAGAAGTCTCTATCTTTGTCCAAACTTTCCATTGCCTCACGTAAAGATCCACAAACAGTTGGAATTTTTTTAACTTCATCTTCTGATAGAGCGTATAAGTCTTTATCAAAAGATTTACCCGGATCAATTTTATTTTTTATTCCATCAAGCCCAGCCATTAACATAGCTGCAAAAGTTAAATATGGGTTACCAGCAGCATCACCAAATCTTATCTCACATCTCGCTGCTTTTTTACTTAGCGTAATTGGAATTCTGCAAGATGCAGATCTGTTTCTTGCTGAGTATGCAAGAAGAACAGGTGCCTCAAATCCTGGAATTAGTCTTTTATAACTGTTTGTTGTTGCATTTGAAAATGCATTAATAGCTTTTGCGTGTTTTAAAATACCACCAATATAATGCAAAGCTGTTTCAGATAAACCTGCATATTTATCTCCAGAAAATAATGCAGTATCACCTTTCCAAATCGATTGGTGAACGTGCATACCTGATCCATTGTCACCTTTTACAGGCTTTGGCATAAAGGTTGCAGTCTTACCAAATGAATGTGATACCATATGAACAGCATACTTATAAAGTTGTAAATTATCTGCTTGATCAACAAGAGTTCCAAAATACATTCCAAGTTCATGTTGACTAGGAGCAACTTCGTGGTGATGCTTTTCTACTTTAATACCCATGTCCTTCATTGCCTTTAAATATTCACTTCTCATATCTTGAGCGCTATCTACAGGTGGAACTGGAAAATAACCCCCTTTAATTCCGGGTCTATGTCCCATGTTACCATTTTCATATTTTTTTCCAGTATTATAAGGACCTTCAGTGCTATCTATTTTAAATCCAGTCTCATTCATATCATTTTTAAATCTTACATCGTCAAATACAAAAAATTCAGCCTCTGGTCCAAAATATGCTTTATCTCCAATTCCAGAGCTTTTTAAGTATGCTTCTGCTTTTTTAGCTGTACCTCTTGGATCTCTTTCGTATGGATCTTTTTTAATCGCATCTAAAACATCACAAAATATATTTAAAGTATTATGAGATGTAAAAGGATCGACAACTGTTCTAGATAAATCTGGTTTTAAAATCATATCTGACTCGTTGATTGCTTTCCATCCAGCAATTGACGAACCATCAAAAAAAATTCCCTCATTGAGCATTCCCTCATCAACCATTTTACCATCCATAGTAACATGTTGAAGTTTTCCTCTTGGGTCTGTAAATCTTAAGTCTACGTATTCAATATCTTTATCTTTGATTGTTTTTAATACATCGTTTGCGCTCATAAACCTCTCTTGTTAGCCGTGGTAATACCAAAAAATTATGTAATAATAACGCTTATATAATTAATATCACCTATGCAATTAGTGCATATATTGAATATTAGTTATATAAATAAAGCAATCAATTTTTAGTTGTATGGAAAACTTATTAGATAAAGAAACTGTAAAAAGAGTTAAGCAAGAATTGGAAAAATTTAATAAATCTTACAAAGTCCAAATTTTGGATCAATCAGCTAGAACTGCCTTAGATGCATCAAAGGCCTTGTCATGCAAAGTAGGAGCTATAGTTAAAAGTCTCTTAATCAAAACAGACGATACATTCGTATTATGCCTTATTTCTGGGGATAAACGGTGCTCTTTGAACAAACTAAAAAAAATTACTGGCAATAAAGATGTTTGTATGGCAAATGCTGAGTCTGTAAAAACGCTTACTGGTTTCACTATTGGGGGAGTTTCTCCAATTGGTCTAAATAATAAAATTGAAATTATGATTGATAATCAACTTAGTAGATTTAAAAATATTTATGCAGCAGCTGGACATCCTAATGCAATTTTCAAAATTGATTTAGAAAATTTAGTGAGAATAACTAATGGAAAAATTAAGGAAATTTCTGAATGAAAACTCCAACATTAACAGACTATACTTTATTAATTATTTTAGCGTTAATTTGGGCCTCAGCTTTTTTTAACATTAAGATATCAACATATTCTTTCGGCCCTGTTACAATTGCATTTTTAAGAGTCTTGCTTGGATCAATACCTGTACTTTTACTTTGCTATTATAAAAAAATTAAAATTGAAGCTTTTTCAAAAGATTGGCCATGGTTTGCTTCGATAGGTTTTATTAATCTGGTTGTACCTTTTTTTCTAATTGCTTATGGAGTTAAATCTGTTCAAAGTAATCTTGCTGCAATTTTGATGTCAACAACTCCATTAAGCTCAACAATACTAGGTCATTTTTATACTAAAAATGAAAAATTTAATTTAATAAAAACAATAGGAGTACTTATAGGTTTTTTTGGTATAGTTTATTTATTTTCAGACAATATTGTAATTAATGAAAATAATTTTATTTCAGCATTACTGATATTATTTGGCTCAACTTGTTATGTAATTGGCGGAGTTCTAACATTAAAAATCAGTAAAAAAAGAAACGAAAACGTTACAGGATCTATTTTAATTTGGGCAACAATTATTCTTTTACCTATAGTAAGTTTTTTAGAACAGCCTTGGAATTTAAGTCCTAGATTAGACTCAACAATATCTGTTATTTATCTAGGCATAGTATCAACAGGTGTTGCTTGGTTATTACGATTTAGAATATTAAAACAAAATGGGTTAATATTTCAGTCACAAGTAGCTTATTTAATACCAATTTTTGGTGTTATTTTAAGTTATATTTTTTTAAAAGAAGTTATTACCACAAAAGTACTAATTTCTTTATTAGCGATAGTAATTGGAATTTATTTTGTAAAAAAAGGCGATTAAAAGAAGCTTATTTAAGCTTTGATAATGCAGCTATATGTGAGGAATTTGTTTCGCAACAACCACCAAAAATTGTTGCTCCCTTGTCTTTAAGTCTCTTTGAAAAATCGTAAAAAATTTCACCCGTCACCTCTTTTCTAGAGCCCATAATTTCATTTGGATTTTTTCCAATTTCATCGGGTTTAGAATGATTAAATTTATGTACTGGCAAAGGTTCTTGCTCTTTCCATAGGTTGGCTTTTACCCCAAATGGTAAATCAAAAGATTTAAGTTTATCGATATGTTCTTCAATAATTTCTAATGAGACACATGCCGCAATTATCCCAAGCCAATTATGTTTTTTGTATTTTTTTATAACCTCAGATATATTTTCATCTGTCGGAAGTTTTCCATTTTTTTTAAAGTGTAATCCTACTAAAACTGGCTTATTGAATTTTTCAATTATATCCAGAGCAATTTCCACTTCCCAGCTACTAGAAAATACATCTAAATAGAAAAAATCTATATATGGATTTATTAATTCAGATTGCTCTTTAAAATTTTTTTCAATGATAGTTTTATCTCTATCATCCGGAACATAAGTACCGTTTTGTGGAGGTAGGCCACCCGCAATCAAAACATTTTTTTTTGAAATATCTCTAGCTTTTACCGCTAACTCACCAGCTTTTTTGTTAATATATTCAAAAGTTTTTTCCACTTTGTTTTGTTCAAGCCTAACCTTTCTTGCGCTAAAGTTGTTAGTTACAATTACATCAGCTCCAGCATCAATAAATGATCGGTGCGTATCGACAATTAAACCGTGATTTTCCTCATTTATTAGAGCACTTGCAGACCAAAGAGTTCCTTTTGAAATAAGACCCCTTGCAAGCAACTCTTGCCCCATACCTCCATCAAGAATTTTTATAGTTTTAAAAAAGTCAGTTTTCATTACACCTAACAGCATACATTGAAACTTCAATTATAGGTAGAATAAATATTAAATCACATACATCATATAGTAGATTTAAAAAATAATATTAATATTTTCAATCGCAGGTTTTTCTGTGGTTTCACGTGAAATTAATATAGGTATAATTAATGATAAAGCTGTTTCCAATAATATTTATATTACTTTGGTCTTCTGCATTTATAACTACAAAACCTATTATTGATTACAGTGATCCTTTTGCTGCTCTAGCATTTAGATTTTTTTTTGTTTCAATAGGCTTTTTCTTATTTTCTATTTTTGCAAACAACACTTTTAAATCCTCAAATAAAAATATTATTCAATCAATTTTAAGCGGAGTTCTTTTTCATGGATTTTATTTGGGAGGAGTTTTTTACTCAATTTCAATTGGAATGCCCACAGGTATCACAGCACTAATTGTAACTTTACAACCAGTTTTAACAAATATCTTAGCAGGACCATTGCTTAATGAAAAAATAACAAAACCTCAATGGATCGGTATGATATTAGGATTTACTGGGGCAAGTCTTGTCCTTGGTTTTGATATTGGCAAAAACTTACCTTTAAATGGTGTCTTAGCGGCTTTTATAAGTCTTTTTGCAATTACATTTTCAACAATTTGGCAAAAAAAATTAAGTAATAATTTGCCGCTTTCTTCAAGCAATATGTATCAAGCAATAGGGGGGTGCTTATTTCATATTTTAGTTATTATTTTTTTTGCAAAACCTGAAATCTCTTTTACCCCAACTTTTATATTAGCAATGTCGCATCAAATTTTATTAGTGTCTTTTGGTGCTTTTACTATCCTCATGTATTTAATAAAAAATAACTCAGCTAGCAAAACTGTTTCAGTTTTTTTCCTTATACCACCAACCTCAGCACTTATTGCATGGATATTTCTAAATGAAACACTTAATGTAATAGATATATTTGGTTTTTTAGTTGCAACTATAGGAGTTTACATAGCAACAAGAAAAGAAAAAATTTGAATTTATTTTTTAAGTTTAGATGAAAACATCAGATTGTCAGCATTAAAGTTATTTTTATTTTTGCTTATAAAATCTTCCATTAGTTTAATTTTATCATCTTCAAATTCAGATACTTTTCTTTGGCCTAAATCAACATATAAAGATAAAATCTCAATAGTGGATGCCAAATATTTTTGTTCACTGTGAACCATCTCTAACTTATATTGTAATCTTTTTTTATCGTGATCAAAATAGAGTAGATTTACATCAACTTTGTCACCTTCTTTCACTTCCTGATTATAAGTGATATGAGATTCAACAACCATTGTGCTTTTTTTTGTACTCTTTGCTGATGCTTCACCCATATTAAATGTTGTCATTAATTTTTCTGCGCCGTAAAGATCAAAAATTAAAACATAGTAAGCCACATTCATATGATTGTTATAATCTGTCCAATCTTTTAAAATTTTTTGTGAAGTTAAATGAATTGCCATATTTAAAATGATTATTTTAGCATAAAACTTAGACTTTTTGATATTATAATTTTTCAACTCAAGATTGTAATTATTTTAACTCATTTACAAGATATTCAAAAAGCGTTTTAATTTGAATTATAGAAATGGTTAAGAAGACTAAAAAAAGAAGGAAATCTAAAAAGTCGGTTAAATCTAAATCAAAAAAAAAAGCGACAAAGAAAATTTCTAAATCTTTAAAGAAAAAAAGTCTTAAGACCAAATCAAAAAATGTGCGAAACAAAAACAATGGAGGAAAAATGAGTGCAGAAGCAATGAAAGTGTCTTCAGTTCTAGATACCTCTCATTTAAAGGTTAAATTTCCATTTAAAGCAAAATATGGAAACTACATAAATGGTAAATTTGTAGAGCCTAAATCTGGTAAGTATTTTGATAATACTTCTCCTATTTCAAATGAGAAAATCTGTTCTGTTGCACGATCAAATGAAAAAGACGTAGATGCAGCACTAGATGCAGCTCACGCAGCTTTCCCAGCTTGGGGTAAAACTTCAATCACGGAAAGATCAAACATTCTCCTAAAAATTGCTGACATCATTGAGAAAAATCTTAATGTGCTAGCAACAGCAGAATGTTTAGATAATGGTAAGCCAATCAGAGAATGTATGGCGGCTGATTTACCACTAGTAATAGATCATTGGAGATACTTTGCTGGAGTAATCAGAGCGGAGGAGGGTTCAGTTGCTGAAATCAGTAACAATGAATACTCTTATCACATTCCTGAGCCACTAGGTGTAGTTGGACAAATTATACCGTGGAACTTCCCACTATTAATGGCAACTTGGAAACTTGCTCCAGCTTTAGCTGCAGGAAACTGTGTAGTGCTAAAACCTGCTGAGCAAACACCAGCATCAATTATGTTACTTATGGAACTAATTGGAGATTTATTACCTCCAGGTGTAGTTAACGTTGTAAGTGGTTTTGGTTTAGAAGCTGGTAAACCATTAGCATCATCTAAAAGAATCAAAAAGATTGCTTTTACAGGTGAAACAACAACTGGTCGATTAATTATGCAATACGCGTCGCAAAACTTAATACCGATCACGTTGGAGCTAGGTGGAAAATCTCCAAACATTTTCTTTGAAGATGTCATGGCAAAAGATGACGACTTTTTAGATAAATGTCTTGAGGGTTTTGCAATGTTTACATTGAACCAAGGTGAAGTTTGTACTTGCCCAAGCAGAGTGCTAATCCAAGAGTCTATCTATGATAAGTTCATGGAAAAGGCTATTGCTAGAACTAAAGCTGTTAAGCAAGACAATCCTTTAAAAATGGAAACTATGATTGGTGCTCAAGCATCATTAGAACAAATGGAAAAAATCAAATCTTATCTTGATTTAGGTAAGAAAGAAGGTGCCAAAGTTCTATGTGGTGGAAATGTAGCTAAAATCAATAGTGGATTAGAAAAAGGAAACTATATTGAGCCAACTATCTTTGAAGGTAACAATTCAATGCGTATCTTCCAAGAAGAAATTTTTGGACCAGTAGTATCAGTAACTAAATTTAAAGATGAGAAAGAAGCATTAGAAATTGCTAATGATACTCTTTATGGTTTAGGTGCTGGTGTTTGGACTAGAAATGGAAACATAGCTTACAGAATGGGTAGAGAGATACAAGCGGGTAGAGTTTGGACAAACTGTTATCACGCTTATCCAGCTCATGCTGCTTTCGGTGGATATAAACAATCAGGTATCGGAAGAGAAACTCATAAAATGATGCTTAATCACTATAGACAGGTGAAAAACTTACACGTGTCTTACAGTGAGAAGAAATTAGGCTTCTTTTAAACAATAATTAATATATAATGGCCCGTGAGGAATCACGGGCCATATTTTTATGAAAGTTAAAGCTACAGAATCTGCTCTAAAATTACTTCAAGATATTAAAGCTCAACATGGTGATGAGCTTTTGTTTCATCAATCAGGTGGTTGTTGCGATGGGAGTGCTCCAATGTGCTATCCTAAAAATGAATATATGGTCGGAAGCAGCGATGTCAAACTTGGTGAAATTGGTGGTATACCTTTTTATATGAACGATGATCAGTATGAAAAATGGAAACATACTGATTTAACTATTGATGCCGTAAAGGGCATCGGCGGAATGTTCTCTTTAGATAACGGAACAGGTCGCAGATTTCTGACAAAATCAGAAATCTGCTTAGTCGTAGATAACGACAAAAAAAATTAATTTATCTTTTACTGTCCTGGGGCTTTGTAGCCAATCTTACTTGCTTTAGTTGTAGCTTTTGTAAAATCTATTGCTTCTAATATAGATAAGTTTTTTACAGCTCCTGATGCTTCAACAACTAATTTAATTGCTGCGAAATCATCAAAACTTGGTACTTCAACAACAACTATAAAATCGTATGAACCTCTTACTATATCCATCATATGACAAGTTCCATTCATTGCTTTTACCAACTGTTCTACAACTGCTTTACGATCACTTGTAGGATCTTTTAAAAATCCTTGAAAAGCTTTTTCAGTGTAGTTTCCCATTATATATGCTTTCATATTATGCTCCTTTTTTTTGATAATATAATACCCGCGAATGCCTTGTAGATATGATTTATTTGCACACTAGACACTTTAAAAGGTCATGCTAGATTAAAATATGTACGAAAAATACGGACAATTTACAGATGGTAAATGGCATAAGTCCTCGACCGGTGAAACGTACGAAGTAATTAATCCAGCAAATGAAGAAGCGCTTGGTCAAGCATCTAAAGCTTCTCCAGAAGATGTAAATAAAGCGTTATTGTCAGCGCAAAAAGGTTTAGAGGTTTGGAAAAAAACACCTCCTTGGCAACGTGCATATGTTTTAAGAAGAATTGCAGATAAGATGAGAGAAAAGCAAGATATACTTGCTAAATGGATGACACTTGAAGTTGGAAAACCTTTTGCAGAGGCAAAAGGTGAAGTTAACGGGGCTGCGGATATATATGAGTGGAATGCTGAAGAAACAAAAAGAATTTATGGTCAAACAGTCGAAAGTAGATTTGAAGATACTAGAGTTCACGTTTATTATCAGCCAGTCGGAGTAGTTGCAGCGTTGGTTCCATGGAACTTTCCCTTAGTTCTATCTGCAAGAAAGATTTCTACAGCGTTAGCCGCAGGATGTTCAGTAATCGTTAAACCAGATGTAATAACGCCAGGTGTTGTAATGGAACAAGTTGAAATTTGTAGAGAATGTGGTGTCCCTCCAGGAGTTGTTAATTTATTATCCGGGGATCCCCCAAGTATTGCCCAACAACTAATTGCATCCGATATAGTTAAAAAAATATCAATAACTGGATCTTCAAGAGTAGGAAAATTAATTCTCAAACAAGCAGCCGATAAAGTTCAAAGAGTAACAATGGAACTAAGCGGTCATTCACCTTTTATAGTCTTTGACGATGCCGATATTAAAAAAGCGACCGATATGGCAATTGCTGCGAAATTTAGAAACAATGGACAAGTTTGTATTTCACCGAACAGATTTTATATACAAGAAAGTAAGAAAGATGAATTTGTAAATCTTTTTATTGAAAAAACAAAAAAATTAAAAATTGGAGATGGAATGGATCCTGATGTCCAACTAGGTCCACTTACTACTAAAAAAAGATTAAATGAAATTGAGGAATTGGTTGAGACCACAAAGAAAGAGGGTGCAAAAGTACTTTTAGGGGGAAAGAGACCTCAAGGTTTTAACAAAGGTTATTTTTATGAACCAACAGTGTTTGATAATGTTAAAGATGATTTTACAATAATGAAGGTAGAACCTTTTGGACCATTAGTTCCAATGTTATCTTTCAAATCTTTTGATGAAGTAATTGAGAGGGCAAATAATCATGAGCTTGGCTTATCAAGTTATATTTGTACAAACTCCATGGAAAAAGCGCACAGAGCCTCTGAATTAATGGAGACAGGAACTGTTGCTGTTAACACTCCTTTAGTTGCAATTGCTGAAGCACCCTTTGGAGGTATTAAGCAAGCTGGATATGGAAGAGAAGGTGGTTCAATGGCAATAAAAGATTATTTAAATGTTAAATATACTCACCTTGGATTAAAAGGTTAGTAATAAATGTTAAAACGAGATCTCTACTACGAAAGAATCCCTACAAAATCACTTAGAGACGATGTTCGATATCTTGGAAATATACTTGGAAGAGTAATTAAAAAACAAGAGGGAGAAAACTTTTTTAATTTGGTTGAAAAAATTAGATTACTTTCTAAAGCAAATAAAAAGAATAAAAACGATAAGCTTAGATTTAAAAAAATAATTTACGAAATCCAAAAATTAAGTCCAAAAAATATATTTAAACTCTCAAGAGCATTTAATCATTTCATGAACTTTATAAATTTGAGTGAAACAATTGATGCATCAAGAAAACTTGATGAATTTGAAAATTCAGAGTCTAAGAAAAAATATGACAATATTTTTATAGAGGAAATTTTTGAGGGCCTATTTAGAAATAAAAAAATACCACCAAACAAAATCTACAATATTGCAAAAAATCTTAATATAGGAATAGTGCTAACCGCACATCCAACAGAAGTTAAAAGACGAACTTTAATTCAAAAATACCATAAAATTATTGAAATAATGGAACAAAGAGAATTAATTAAAAAATTTCCTTCAAAAACTAAAATTTTAGAAAAAAAACTCTATGATGAATTTACAATAATTTGGAATACTGACGATTTAAAAAGATTTAAACCAACACCATCTGAGGAAGCTAGATGGGGATTAGCAGTAATTGAAGACAGTCTTTGGGAAACAATTCCAAAAGTTTATAGAAGATTAAATGCAATTTTCTTGAAACATATGGGAAAAAATCTTCCAAAAAATTTTAATCCAATTGAATTTGGCTCATGGATGGGAGGTGATAGGGATGGAAATCCAAATGTTACATCTATTGTTACCAAAGAGGTAATTCTATTATCAAGATGGGAAGCAGCTAAATTATATGAAAAGGAGCTAACTAAACTTATTAGAGGACTATCAATGGATAAATGTTCAAATAAAATTAAAAAACAGACAGGAAAAACATTTGAACCTTACAGAGTATATTTAAGACCCTTAAGAGATAAGATGAGGGTTACACATAGAGCCATAGAGCAATATTTGGTTAATAAAAAACCATTAAATAATAAAAATTTACTATCATCTAAAGAGGAAATACTTAAACCTTTAAGAGTAGTAAGGGAGTCACTAGAACAAAACCAAAGTGAAAACATTGCAAGTGGAGAACTTTTAGATTTAATGAGGAGAGCAAAATGCTTTGGTATAAATTTAGCAAAATTAGATATTAGACAAGAGTCTTCAAGACATTCACAATTAATAGCAGAGTATATAAAAAAAAAATTCAATCAAAATTACAGTCATTGGGATGAAAACAAGAAAATCAATTTTTTATCTAAAAACCTTAAAAGTAAAAAAAACAATATTAATAATTTCATATTTAAAAACAGAGAAAATAAAGAGGTATGGTCAACTTTTAAAGCTATAGCTTCAGAACCTTCAGAATGTTTAGGTGCTTATGTAATTTCAATGACTTCATCTGCATCAGATATTTTAACAGTGTCATTTCTTCAAAAAGAAGCAAAAATAAAAAATAAATTAAGAGTTGTTCCATTATTTGAGACTTTAGATGATTTAATTAATGCTAAACCAATAATGGAAAAATTATTTTCACTAGGATGGTATAGAAAATTAATAAATTACAAACAAGAGATTATGATAGGCTATTCAGATTCTAGTAAAGATGCTGGCAAACTATCAGCAAGTTGGCATCAATATAAGCTTCAAGAAGAAATTTTAAAACTTACCAAAAAATATAAAATTGACGTTACTTTCTTTCATGGACGAGGTGGATCTGCTGGTAGAGGTGGAGGACCAATAAGATCTACATTAAGATCTCAACCTCCTGGATCTGTAAATGGAAAAATTAGAATTACAGATCAAGGTGAAATGATACAACAAAAATATGGTTATGAACCATTAGCAAAATATAATCTATGTAGCTATATCGGTACCGTGATGCAAGCTACATTAAAACCACCTCCTACACCTAAAGAGAAATGGAGGAGCCTAATAGAAGCTATGACAAAAATTTCAACTAAATCATACAGAAAAAATATAAATTATAGCTCAGACTTTATAAAATATTTTAAAACTGTTACACCCCATGTTGCTCTTGGAAAGTTATCTATAGGATCAAGACCCTCTAAAAGAAAAAATGTCGACAACATACAAAGTTTAAGAGCTATACCTTGGGTGTTTGCATGGACTCAGATAAGATTATTTTTACCAGCATGGCTTGGAACAGGTGAAGCCTTAAAATTTTCATCAATTAAAAAAAATTTAAAAACACTTATCGATATGGAGAAAAATTGGCCTTTTTTCAATTCAACAATGGATATTTTAGATATGGTTATCTCAAAAGTAGACCCAGATATTTCAGAGGTTTATGAAACTAACCTAGCAGACAAAAGTTTAAAAAAAGTTGGCGACAAACTTAGAAATGAATTTAATACAATAAAAAGATTGAACAAAAATATCACACCTAAAGTTATTATTGGACAAAGGAAAAAATTTAGGGGAAATATAATTGTGAGAGATATTTATTCAGAAGTACTTAATATTTTACAAGCAACAGTTATGAAAAAACTATCAAAAAGAAAAATTAACAAAAATCATAAAAAATATCTAAATGATGCAATGATGACTTCAATTGCAGGTATCTCAGCAGCAATGAAAAATACTGGGTAAATGATTGAATTATTCATTGCATTTGGCGCTGGCCTTTTAAGTTTTTTATCACCTTGTGTATTACCATTGATACCTGGATATATATCCTACATCTCTGGCAGCTCACTGAACGAGTTAGTTGAAAAAAAAAATATAAACCTAATTCCAATAATTTTATTCACAATAGGTTTTTCTATTGTTTTTATTATTTTCGGAGCTGCAGCAACTTATCTTGGAAAGTTGTTACTAAGTAATTCTAACGAACTGAGAATTTTTGCAGGAGTAATAATAATAATTTTTTCGCTTCAAATATTGGGTGTAATAAATATAAGTTTTTTAAATTACGAAAAAAGAATACATTCAGAAAAAAATATTGGAATTTTTGGTCCAGTGTTGGTTGGTTTTGCTTTTGGTTTTGGATGGACACCATGCATAGGTCCTATTTTGGGCTCTATACTTGCTTTAGCATCAACAGAGGAAAATATTAATAGAGGGATTATATTATTATTTTCTTATTCAATGGGTCTTGCAATACCCTTCATATTATCGGGCTATTTATTACAAAAGTTTTTGGTGGTCTCAAAAAATATTAAAACAAAAATGAATATAATTGTAAAAACAGGTGGTATCTTATTATTATTAACAGGGTTACTTATTTTAACAAATCAGTTACAAGCTTTAGGTTTTTATTTATTAAGGTATATGCCTTTTTTACAAAATTTAGGATAGTTTATGAAAATTTATCAGATCGACTCTAGTGCTAGAAAAGAAGGCTCTACTTCAAGACAACTATCAAAAAAACTTCTTAATAAAATTAAAAAACCTGGTGACGAAATAATCTATAGAGACTTAGATGATGAAATGCTTTTTATTTCTAAATTAACCGAGTCAGGCATGAAGATACCATTAGAAAAACAAACTGAGGATCATAAAAAAATGTTTGAATTATCTGATAAACTGGTTTTAGAACTCAAAGAAAGCGACATAATTATAATCTCTGCACCAATTTATAATTTTGGTCCACCAGCAACTTTAAAAGCATGGTCTGATCTTGCAGCACGTGTTGATACTACATTTAAGTATACGCCAGATGGAAAAAGAATTGGATTACTAAAAAATAAAAAAGCTTATTTAGTAATTACTTCTGGAGGAACGAAAATCGGTAGCAAGGAGGATTTTTTAACTCCTTGGTTAACTTTAATGCTAAATTTTTTTGGAATTACGGATATTAAAATTATCTCTGCTGATCAAATGTCAATAGATTATGAAAAATCTATTGCAAAAGCAGAAAAGGAAATTGAAAATTTATAAATTATATTTTCTTTTAAGATGACGAAGTTTTCCTTCGGTACTATCAAATTCAATATAACAACCTTGTAAAAATCTATTACCCTCATTTACATCAAATTCTGTTCTTCCGTGCAGTAATCTGTGGTTATCCATCATTAATAAATCACCAGGCTGTAACTTAAATTCAATTCTATACTTTTTAGAGTTATATAAATCTGAAATTTTTTTCCTAGCTTTATAATAAAGATCTAGATCTTTTTTTTCTAAAATTGGTACATAATCAAGTCTTGGACTAAATCTAACTTGCTTAAATTGATTATCCTCATCTAGTTTAATAAGCTCTGACCAATCTTCTAAAACAACATCTTTATCAATAAATTTAAAACGAACTTTTACTTTAGTTAAAATATCATAAAATTCAGGATTATCTTTTTTAAGTATCTCAGTAACAGTAAAACCATCAACCAAAGTTGAAAAACCACCTTTAACCTCATTTGTAATGCAATGTAAGATTTGAATACATGGAACTGGATTTCTATAAGGGTTATCAGTATGAGGTGCTAATGGTAAAGATGTATATGCAAGATCATTAGGATTTGGTTTTGATTTTACATTAAAGTGTTCACCAAAATTAGTTCTTCTTACACTTCCAATTGAATTTGCAAATTTAACTAAATAGTTATCTTCAGTTGGAACTTTTTTAATTATTACAAATCCATATTTATAGAAAGAAACTAAAATATTATACATTTCTTCAGACTCAAATAAGTCATCTTTGAATTCAAAATCTTTAATTGATTTGAGACTAGAGTCCCATTTTATTTTTTCAATAGAATGAACAGCAATATCTTTTTTTGAAAATTCTTGAGCAATTAAATTAATATCAAGTTTTGAATTTACTCCATCATTAAAGTTAATTTCTAAAATTTGATCTTTAATTTGTGCTTCTTTAATTTGAACTTCTACATCCAAAGAAGTTGGATCAAAAAGCCGTTGTTGAGTTCCCTTATCTAAATGCTTTTCCCCATTTGCTCTTTCTCGAAGCCAAAATGGATGAATTTCCTCACTTGAAGTTCCGTTTTTATAAAAAACTTTATTATTACTTAATTCAATTTTCATAAGGTTTCTTAAGAATTATTTATAAATTTACATTAATCAAGATAAATAGTATGTCGTCTGCATGGAAAAAATGAATGCAAAAAAATTAAGATATTTCGCTAATTTTCTTAACAGCCTTGCTAGAGATCTTACTAATTTTTATTACAAAAAATTAGATAAACCTTTCAAGATTGTTAACAAACTAAAAGGCAAGGGTTATGATCCAGTCACTACTTCAGATAAAGCATTTGAAAAATTTATTCGATCAAAAATCAAAAAAAAATTCCCAAGTCATGAAATTATTGGCGAGGAATATGGTTATAAAAAAACAAAGAGTGATTTCACTTGGATTATAGATCCAATTGACGGTACAAGATCTTATGTCATTGGAAACCCAACTTGGAGTAATTTAATTTCACTAAACTACAAAGGAACCCCAATTTTAGGACTTGCAAACTTTCCAAAATTAAAAAAGTATTACTACAACATATCGGATAAAGTAGCTTACGTTGTTGATAATAAAAAAAAAACAAGATTAAAAGTAAATAAAAATGCAAAAGTAAAAGATATGAAAGTATCGGGCGCCTTTCATGGATGGTTGTCAATTAATCGACAAAAAAAAATACCAAAAGTTTTAAAACTGATGCAGTTTCCGTGTGCTGATGCTTTAAGTTACGCTCATTTTTGCGAAGGCAGAATTGATGTTGTGATTCAATGCATGAATAAAATTTGGGATATTCATCCACTTATTCCAATAATAAAAGCATCAGGTGGAATTGCCTCAACATGGCGCAACGAAAATGCAACAAAAGCTGGCAATGTTTTAATTTCAGCCAATAAAAACATACATAATAAAATGTTGAGGCTTTTAAAACCTGCACTAAAATAATTTATTATGAAAAAAGTTGCCGTAATAATAGTTTGCTATTTTATCTCGATTTTTATTTCAAATTTCGTAGTAGCTCGCGAATTAAAAGTGAGATGGGTAGATGGAGTAATTCCTGGTGGTAACATAGCACATGATACTTTAACTTGCACATCAAGTAGATCTGGGACAGCCCTTGAGAGTGATAGAACTGAAGATCCTCATGATGTTGTATGGAGTGATGATGGTTTAACAGTTTTTACTGCTAATTTTAATAGACTTAGTAAAATGAATACTGGTCATACGTTAGCTATGAATAAAGTAGCTGAACCTTTTAAAGTAACAACAGATCTAATGAATAGTCAGGGTGAAGATGTAACGTGTGATGCTATTGATGGAGAAAATGTTACCGGAAATTCATCTACCGCACTTAATACTCAATTAGAAAACATGGTAATAAAAGATGATGGAAAAATATTTTATATTTTAGACAAAAATGGCGAATTAGGAAAATTTAATGCTGCTACAGCTTTCGATCTTGATGGAATGACATTCGAAGACAAACTTTCATTTGAGGATGATATAGATAGTGTTGCATTTAATAAAGAAGGAACAAAACTTTTTACACTTCTTGGCACTGAAAACTCTCCTACATTAACTACTTTAGAATTACCCGCAGCCCATGATTTTAGTTCAACAACTCAAATTCACCAAGTGGATTTAAGCACTTTAGGTATTGAAGTGGGAACAACTGATGCATTTGGTGAATTTGCAAGAGATATAGAATTTAGTGATGATGGTTTTGCAATGTTTGTATTGATTGAAAATGTAACACAAGTTCCATCTGGTTCTGGTAATAGGCCTTATTCTTATATTTATCAATTTAGATTAGATAAAAGTTTTGATGTTTCAACCGCAACAAAAGTTGGAAGATGGAACGTAAAAGGTTTTGGTAATATACCTTCTGCTGATAAGACAGGTCTTCCTAAGGGTTTTAGTTTTTCTCCTGATGGCATGATGTTATTTATGGTGCAAAGAAAGGATGGTGGTGGAGTAGATCAAGTAAATCGTTTTGATTTAGAATGTCCTTATGGAGTAGTAGAGTGTGCATCTGCAACAACCTCTGTTGTAAGTACAACAGTAGAGATGGCAAAACAAAATATTAGTGTAAACATATCTACTATTTTCAGACGATTTGAATGGATTAAAAGAAACAGAGATGAAGAAAATTTAAGTGCACATAATATAAACATTAACTATAAAAACCCACTGGTAGATGCTTTAGCAAATAAATTTGAGCCTACTGCAAGAAAAAATATTGCTTCGCTGATAAGTAATATCAATAATGAGGAGAAACAATCTAAATGGTCGTCTTGGAGTATTGGAGACATATACGTTGGTAAATTTGGCCAAGATGAAAATGCAAGACCAAAGCATATAAGCGCAAGAGGACTAACAGTCGGGGCAGATCGAAAATATGGTGATAATAAATTTTTTGGTTTAGCTTTAAGATACGGGGATAGTAGTAGTGATATCAAAAAAATAAAACAAGATGTGAGCATGGAGTCTCTCACTTTAAATTTATATGGAATTGCACCCACTGATGAAAATACATATGTAAATATGGTATTTGGAGTCAGTTTATTAAGTATTGATCATATTTATCAATCTAAATTGTCTGGTGAAAGAAATGGAAAACAAGCTTTTACATCAATAAATTTTAGAACAAAAAATAGATTTGGTAAATTTAATACGACACCTTCTTTAAAGTTTGATTATGGCGTGACGCAATTGTCGGAAATGACAGATTTTATTAATAATCCAAATGATCCTAATGTTAGAAATCTTATTTATAAAAAAGATACTTTTCAAAGTGGAGAGCTTGCAGCTGGTTTTTTATTTGAAATGGATAAATATATAACTGAGGCGGGTTCTTTACAAACAATGGGTGGATTAGAACTTCTTTACGATATTTCGCCTGATAATAGTTACAAATATATTTATCACGGTGAAACAAATGTGATTGAAGACATAATTAAAAAACATACAAATAAAAATTTGAAATATAATATTGGTTTTGAAATGGTATATTTGAATGGATTTACTTTTTCATCGAACTTTGAAAAAATTATGAGTATTAAAAAAAATGGTAAGTCGAAAAGTGATCGAGATACATTTATATTCAAAATAAGTAGATCTAAAGAAGAAGATGATGAATTTGCATTTAATTACAACCCTTTAAATAATCATCAATCAACTTTAAGTTACCAGAAAAATATAAATGGCTTAGACTATTCAATAAATCACAGCCAAATTTTTGATAATTCGCTAGAGCACGATACAAATATAGAAGTCTCAACTAGTTTTTAATAAAAACTGGACTAAATCAAAAATAATTGATCTTTAAAAACAGACTATATTAATATTTTGTATTCAAAATTTAAGAGTGATATTCTTAAAATTTAATAGGAGGGATTATGTCAGTATTTAAATTAATTAATGAGAGAAACGCTAAGGGAAAAATCAAAAAAGTTTTTGATGATATAAAACAAACAAGAAATTTAAAAAAAATTCCAAATTTTTGGAGAGCGATTGCCAATAATCCAGATACTTTAGAGAGAACATGGAATAATTTAAAACAAATAATGAAAAAAGGCGCTCTTGATCCTGTAACAAAAGAGCTAATATATGTTGCGGTTTCAATAACAAACAGTTGCGAATATTGTATCAGATCTCATACTGCAGCGGCTAAAAAAAAAGGAGCATCAGATCAAATGATTAAAGAAATGATCGATGTTGTTGGTATTGCTAATCAAAACAACAAACTAGTTGAGTCTTATCAAGTTGAAGTAGATAAAATTTATAAATAAAATAGTTTTATGAGTGGATATATATATTTAGCCTTCGCAATTATATTTGGCATTGCAGCAAACGGTTTTTTAAAAACTACTGATGGATTTTCAAACTTATATCCAACAATATTTTGTGTCTCTTCAATAGTTATTTGTTTGTTTTTATTATCTAAAGCTATGACCACCATCCCTGTTGGTTTTACTTATGCTACTTATGGAGGATTAACCATTACAGCTGTCACTTTATTTGCTGTTATTAAATATAATCAATTACCAAATATTTATGGAACTATCGGAATTATATTAATTATAATTGGTGTCTTTTTGGTTAATTACTTAGGAAGAATAAATTCCTAAAATTTTATTAAATATGAAAAATGAGTATATTTATAAAATTCTTACTTACTCAGAATTTGAAAATTTAAAAGGCAATGACTATTTTTTTGGCACTGAGAAGGATGTCAAAGATGGATTTATTCATTTTTCAAAAAAAGAGCAATTAATTGGAACTTTAAAAAAGTATTTTAAAAATCAAAGAGAATTAATTCTTTTAAAAGTTTCAATTATTGATCTTAAAAATTTAAAATGGGAGCAATCAAGTGACGGTCAAATTTTTCCCCATCTTTACTCAAAATTAAATTGCAAAAAAATTATTGAGAATTTTAAAATTATTGAGAATAAAGATGGTAGTTTTACTTTACCATCTTATTGTTAGTATGACAAAAATGTACAATATTTATTATTGAAATAAATTTTCTTAATATTATTATTATTAATCTATTATGAATATTTGCTACAGCACCTTAGCTTTACTTGGAATTATGTTGACTTTGCTTTTTATTTTCAAAAAACCTTCAAAAAGTGAACTGAAAAAGTTTAAAAGTAAAAATCAAGACAAAGTTAATTGGTCAAGAATGGGCTTTTAAAACTTTAAGAAGTCTTTCCAATCAAATTTACAATTAAAACACCCGATATAATTAAAACCATTCCAAGAATTGTATAAAGATCAGGCATTTGGTTAAATTTAACAACTCCAACAATAATAGTTGCTATTATACAAAGACCAGCAAAAGAAGCATAAGTTACGCCAACCGGAATAGATTTCATCACTAAAGACAAAGTATACATACAAGCAACAATTGTTACTGCAGTTAACAATGTTGGAATTAACAATGTAAATCCCTGAGCACTTTTTGCAAAACCATTTGCAGCAGTACCAAGCACAACGGCAATTAAAAGAATTAAATATGCAGTTAAATTACTCATATTTAAACTATAGTTGAAATAATTTAAAATAGAAATAGATAACCCAAAGAATACAACACAATAAAGTCGTAAAGATTATAACAATTCCAGTAGCAGTATCATTTTTATATTTTTTGTTTACTTTTTTACGCCATACACTTGGATATAGCGGAAGAGTAAAAGCATAAATAATAAGAAAAATATCAAATGCGGTTATGATAATCGCAGAAAAAAACAAATGATCCATTTACTCCATAATTATTTTTCCAATGATGCCAGTTTGGAAGGGACTGGAAATATTATAAGTTAACTCAAATACTCTCTTTTTGTATTAATATATTTAATTGCTCAATCATCCGCAATGTAGATTGTGATGATGGATAAATTTTATGAGCTTCAATGTAGCTATCAATTGCTTTTTGATAATTTTGTAATGCGGTTTGTACAAGGCCTTGACCTGAAAGGGCACCAAAGTGTCTTTTCTCAAGACTTAGAACCATATCAATATCATTTTGCGATAACTCAAAATTTCCCATCATGTAAAGAACTGTTGCCCTTTTATTCCAACCCTCTGCCCAATTAGGATCTAATTCGATTACTTTTGAAAAAACATTATGAGCACTAGTAAGCTGATTTTGCATCATATAACCAGAACCTTTTGCTAAAAGATCAGTCAAAGTTTTCTCAGATGGATGTGTGGTCCACAATTTCCAAATCCTATCCTCAACTTCTCTTGCATCAGCAGGATCCTCAATACTTTTTAATTGGGTAAACAATTTATTAAGTTCTAATACGTGGTCTTCTTTAGCATTGGCAGGGTTTAAAAAAGCACAAAACAGAAAAACGACAAATAACTTTCTTATCATTTTATATTTACTTTGGTAACTTAGTAGCCCCAGTTTCTTGGTATACAACTTTACCATCCTTAAATTTATAATAAGTCATAACCGCTTCTTTGTTACCATCTTTAAAAGTTACATATGCATGTTCAAATCCAACTTCATCATTTTCAAAAAGAACTCTAACTTTTTCTTTTTGAATATCTTTCATACCAAGCCAGTTAATAACATCTGACTTTCCAAGTTTTTTACCGGAGGCATGCATTAAAAATTGATAATCATCATGTATTAATTGGTCTGCTCCTGAAGTATCTCCTTCATTTACTATTTTTGACATTTTTTCTATTATTGACATTTATATTCCCTTTTGTTTTTTATTTTCCTGGCTTAATAACACTTTTAGCGGCGTTAGCAGCATTAGTAAATGCTTTATTGTAGTCAATTACTTCATGAACCATTAAATCATCCATAAGACCAGAATTTTTAAAAGCTATTTTCAAAGCAACAGCCTGTTCGTACTCACCCTCAACACAAGAAATTACATCAAATCTTCCTCTTACCCACTCGTAACTGATTAATTTTAACCCTGCTGCCTCAGTAACTTTTTTAGTTGAAGCGTATCTATCAGCAGACGGATCATTTTGCATACGTTGCATTAAATCCTGACTAATCTTTCCAATTAAATAAAATTTTGCCATTATTTTACCTCCACTTTTGATAATTCCCATAGTTGTACATTGTCTACACATTCAGCATAAATTGCTTTAGCTTTTGGATTATTTCCAGCAACAAATTCTTTCATTCCAGCTTCATTATGAACTGAAACTTTAAACATTATTCCGCTTTTGTCAGGCTTCATTGCTCCAATTGTTTTTTCCGGATAAGCAATACTTTTCCTTACTTCCATACCTTCATCGGACTGCATCCACCCCATAAAAGTTTCTAATTTACCTTCTTTAAGATTAACTAAAGCTAACATTTCTTTTTCCATTTCTTTCTCCTTTATATTCCTTTTACTATTATAAAATTTCCCTCCGCATTATCTAAACGCATTTGTTTGATAGGTTTATATTCATCCGAGTTGTACCATTTCAAAGCTATTTCATAGCTTGGAAATTCTATTATAACGTTTCTAGAAAAATCCCATTTACCCTCTTTAATTTGAAAATCTCCAGCTCTCACTAAATATTTACCACCAAAGTTCTTTATTGTTTGTGGGACCTTCTCAGCATATGCTCTGAAACCTTCTTTATGTTTCACATTAATCTGGGCAATAACATATGCAGGCATTACATTCTATTTTAAACTTTACCTTCTATTATTATTTATGATCTCATTTTATTGAAATCCATGATTTGATCAATCACCTGATGTTTATGCGGCTCATAAAAATCATTCATTGGTCCTAGTTGCTCATTAATTGCTTCTTCGCTCTCAGCTTTCCAGTGACAAAACATGATTAAATCGTCCCCAGGAGAAACAAATGATGATTGACAAACCGCTTTTGGACCAGTTGTAGATTTAACAATATCTTCAGGCTTCATTGATGCCATAGTTTCTTGCATTTTTTTTTTCATCTCTACTGATTTAAACTTATGCGTTGTTAAGTAATCTTTCATATTTTTCCTCTATTTTCATTTTTATTTTTTCATAGCATTAAACATGCTTAAAGTATCATCAAAAGTCATCATAACTTTAGTTTTTCCTTCATCAGTTGATTCAAAATAATGACCAAACATAGTATCCATGTTGTCAGCAGTTGCATGTACTCTAACAAATACTTTATTTCCTTCACTGATCATGTCTAAAATCTTTAAATGAAAATTTGGCCATATCCCTGGAATTTTTGACATTGCAGCCATCATTGCCTGTTTACCTTTATGCACCCCTGATAATGGATGAACACCTTCTTTGCCTGGAAATGTCCAAACAATATTGTCATCAATCATTTCATTAAAAAAAGTTTCCATATCTCCTTTACCAAAAAGCTCGTAAGCTTTTCTTGTTCGTTCTTTTACGTCCATTTTTTCTCCTTTGTTAATATAATGTTTGAGCTACTTTCTTTACTCTATCTTCACCATTTGGAATTGTACTTTCTAAAAACTTATGACAACCCTCAGTTAATTTCTCATCATATTTAGAACCATAATATTTATCTACAGCTTTGTTAACACCGTCATCCCATGTCTTTTCTTTTATTCCAATTTCTAAAGCATATTCTTTCCAAACCTTAACTGATGCCATTGATTTTTCTTTCATTCCATATTCAAAGCTCTCACCTGAGGGCAAAAAGTAATTTGCCATATATATTCCAACACAATCCCAAGCTTTGTCTTTATTTTCTTCAGTTAAAGTTTCAGCATTAGCTCCACTCGTTAAAATAAAGAATGTTAAAAATAAAAATATTTTTTTCATGTTTATCTCTCCCAACAATAAGACTAAAATGTAAAGTATTTATTATAAAGTGTGAAAACTGACGCTGTGATATGTTAAAATTGCAAAGCTTTATTTGATAGAATTGTTATAAATTTCGGAATCTTAAATTATTTCTATTTAATTCACTAATTTTCGTACAACCCATAAGTTTCATATCTCTCATTAATTCAGTTTTATATTGGCCCAAAGCTCTTTCAACTCCTGCTTGACCCGCAGCTGCTAGTGCATAAAGATATAATCTTCCACCTGCACATGCTTTTGCACCAATTGATAAAGCTTTAAGCATATGAGTTCCTCTTTGAAATCCTCCTTCACAAATAACATCAATCTTATCGCCAACAGCATCTACTATTTCAGCTAGCTGATCAAAAGGTGATCTTGATCCATCAAGTTGTCTTCCACCATGGTTTGAAACCATTATTCCTGTACATCCGATATCAACAGCTTTTTTTGCATCCTCGACACTCATAATTCCTTTGAGCGCGAAATGACCGCCCCACTTAGAGCATAATTTTTCAGCATCATTCCAATTCATAGATTGATCTAACATTGTTGAAAAATAATTTCCAATCGAGGAATTTGTGCTTGTTCCCTCTTTTACAAAATCTTGAAGATGAGGTAATTCAAATTTTCCTTTTGTTAAATAATTTATTCCCCACATAGGTCTTGTCGCAAAACTAAATAAACTTGACAGAGTTAGTTTAGGTGGCGAGGTAAATCCTGTTCTTAAGTCTCTTTCACGATTTCCACCTGTTATCGTATCAACCGTTAAAGCCATAACATCAAAATTTGCTGCTTTTGCTCTTTCTAAACAAGAATCATTCAGACCTCGATCTTTATGAAAATAAAATTGAAACATTTTCGGAGTATCAATCATTGATGATATTTCCTCGACACTTACTGTTGCTAAGGCTGAAACACCAAACATAGTATTAAATTTTTGAGCTGCTTTACCAACTGCTCTTTCACCATCATAATGAAACAATCTTTGTAAAGCTGTAGGAGAACAATAAAATGGTAAATCTAATTTTTTACCGAATATTGTTGTTGAAAGGTCTATGTTTTCTACACCTCTTAAAACATTTGGTACTAAATCTACATCATCAAATGCACTCGTATTTCTTTTGTATGTAATCTCATCATCTGCGGCACCATCAATGTAATGGAATATTGGTGAAGGTAATTTCTTTTCAGCAAGTTTTCTAAAATCCGAAAAGTTGTGACAATCTTTTAATCTCATATCAGTTTAATATATCAATTATATCCAATTTGGATACGGTAAACCTTTTTCTTGAAGGAATTTTTTATTGAATAATTTGCTGTTATATTTATCACTCTTGTCGCAGAGTATCGTTACGATTGTCTTTCCTGGTCCTAATTCTTTTCCTAATCTTATAGCACCTGCTATATTAACACCGCAGCTAGTTCCCAAACTTAATCCTTCATTTTGAATAAGATCAAACAGAACTGGTAAAGATTCATTATCACTGATAGAAAATGCACCATCGATCTTTGCTTCTGCAAAATTAGCAGTCACTCTACTTGAGCCAATACCTTCAGTAATAGAATTACCCTCACTTTTTAACTCACCATTATTTATGTAATTACAAAGCGATGAACCTGCTGGATCAGAAAGATAAATTTTAATATCTTTATTTTTTTCTTTTAAGTAACTACTAACACCAGCAATGGTTCCTCCAGTTCCAGATGCACATATGAATGCATCTACTTTACCATCTGTTTGATCATAAATTTCTGGACCTGTAGTTTCGTAATGTCCTTTTAAATTTGCAGTGTTGTCGAATTGATTTGCCCAAACAACACCATGATTATTTGAACTTCTTAACTCATCAGCTAATCTTCCAGCAACTTTAACGTAATTGCCGTCATCTTTATATGGTTTAGGAGGAACTAATCTTAAATCTGCACCAATATTTTTCAGCATATCTTTTTTTTCTTGTGTTTGGTTGTCATTCATTACTATTACAGTTTTGTAACCGATTGAGTTTCCAATCAAACAAAGTCCAATACCGGTGTTACCTGCAGTTCCCTCAACAATTGTACCCCCCTTTGAAATTAATTTTTTTTCCTCTGCATCTCTTATTAATGCAAGTGCAGCTCTATCTTTTACGGAACCACCAGGATTTAAATATTCTGCTTTACCATATATATTACACCCTGTTATCTCAGAAGCAGCTTTTAGTTTGACCAATGGTGTATTTCCAATACCATCAATAAAATTATTTTGAGAATTCTTCATTTAATTTTTATCACTTTGCTCAGTAATACCATAAGGTTTAAATGTTTCATCATCAATTGAACTTTCACCAACATTCTTAGCTGGAATTCCAACCATGATTGCATTTTCAGGAACATTTTTAGTAACAACAGCATTAGCACCAATCTTTGCATTTTTCCCAACAACTACTGGACCTAATATCTGTGCACCAGAACCAACAACAACATTATTCATTAAAGTTGGATGTCTTTTTGTATTTCTTTGATCTTCCGAGTTAATGCTTGGAGAAATTCCACCAAGTGTAACCATATGATAGATTGTAACATTATCCCCAATATCAGAAGTTTCACCTATTACAACACCCATACCGTGATCGATGAAAAGATTTTTTCCTATTTTTGCTTTTGGATGAATTTCTATACCAGTTAAAAACCTTGAAAACTGAGAAATAATTCTTGCTATCAAGTCGAATTTTGCAACAGAAAAAAAATTTGCAATTTTATGAAAGAATATAGCCTTTACTCCTGGATACGTTAAAATAACATATAGCTTTGATTTCGCAGCAGGGTCTCTTTTAATAATAGATTCTAAAAAATCATTCATAATTTATTTGTTTTTTGATTTAAAAAACTACTTATTACAACAACAAGAAGTTTCTTCAGGTTCACAACGACAAACTATTGTGCCATCACATCTGCATTTATCGTTCAGACAGTTTGAGCATTTGCATTTTAAATTTTCGCAAGGCATAGTGGATATATAATTGTTCAACCTAAGAATTCAATACTTAAATTGACGCTAAACTACAACTGATCCGAAGTTAAACCTTTTACATTTGCAGGAACTGCTATATCCATCATTTTTGGATTAGCTAGATTTAAATTATTCATTATTTCTATATATTGATCAACAGAATCAACTTGTAATCTTGGGTTATTTTTTAGCTCGCTACCAATCGTAGATGAAGTTTTACCATTATAGTCATGAGCAGGTAATACAATTGTATTTTCAGGTAACTTTAGAAGCTTATTAAAAAGAGAGTCGTATTGATCTTTTGAACTTCCATTTTGAAAATCTGTTCTGCCAGTTCCATTAATTAATAATGTATCGCCTGTAAAAACTCTATCATTCATAAGATAACTGTAAGAGCAGTCAGTATGACCGGGAGTATAAATTACTTTAAGTTCAATATTATCAATTTTAATTTTATCATCCTCTTTGACATGTAAATCAACAACTTCTGATTTTGATTTTTCACCCATGATCTTTGTACAATTAGTTTTTTTACTTAGTTCATTTAGGCCAGTAACATGATCAGCATGAATATGTGTATCAATCACTTTTACTAACTTTAGATCTAACTCATCCAAAACATTTAGATATTTATTTGTATGTTCAATTACTGGATCTATTATTAATGCTTCTCGTCCTTTATCACTTGCAAGGATGTACGTGTAGGTTGAAGATTTATCATCAAATAATTGTTTAAATATCATATCTGACAATATTATTAAAAATTGCATGATTATTCAATCTTTCATATAATTAAAAATAAAAATTCATTTAGGAGGGTAAATGACTTTAAAAATAAATAGTTTGGCTCCAGATTTTACTGCTGAAACGTCTGAGGGTAAATTATCTTTTCATAAATGGTTAGGTGATAGCTGGGGTGTATTATTTTCTCACCCAAAAGATTTTACACCTGTTTGTACAACAGAATTAGGTGCTTTAGCTAAAATGAAACCAGAGTTTGAAAAAAGAAATGTTAAGGTAATGGGGCTAAGTGTAGATCCAGTATCTGATCATGTTAAATGGTTAGAAGATATTAAGGATGTGTGTGGTTTAAAACCAAATTATCCAATTGTTGCTGATGAAAAATTAGAAGTGGCAAAACTTTACAATATGTTAGAAGGTGATGCGGGAACAACATCTATGGGAAGAACAGCTGTAGACAATGAAACAGTAAGAACCGTCTATATTGTAAGACCAGATAAAAGAATTGGATTATTCTTAACCTATCCAATGACTACAGGAAGGAACTTTAAGGAAATTTTAAGAACAATCGACTCTATGCAGAGAACTGCAGAACATAAAATTGCTACACCTGCAGATTGGCAACCAGGAGATGATGTTATTATAGTTCCCAAAGTTACAAACGAGGAAGCTAAAAAGATATATCCAGATGGATGGGAAACAGTAAAACCATATTTACGAAAAGTTCCAGATCCAAATAAATAAGAATATTTAAAATCAGCAATTTCAAATATGAGATTGCTGATTTTTTTATCTTCTGTATTTTTTTAAAGATACTTGAGCCAAAAGTAAGTTAGGGTCTATAAATATTTTAGACTCTCTTATTTTTTTAAATGATTTATATGCAAAAATAGCAATTGGAAGTTCAGTACAACCTAAAATAATTTTTTTACATTTTATTTTGATTAAATAATTTACAGCAGGCTTCAGTACTCTTTCAGCATCTCTAACCTTTCCCATTTTTACGAATTTAATAGCTTTATTAACACTGTTTTTTTGTAAATTTTTTCCTGGAGAAACTAATTCAAATTCTCTATCAAAATACTTACTATAGACTTTTGTCTTAATAGTAGCCTCTGTACACAAAATACCAATTTTAGAATTTTTCCTACACACTCTTTTTGCATGTAGATAAACTTCTTTTGGCATACTTACTAAAGGTATTTTTATTTTTTTTTGAATATCTTCTTGCCAGTAGTGAGCTGTATTACATGGCATGACTATAAATTTACATTTATTTTTCTGTAACAATAAACATCCTTTAACCAATTCTTTTAAAACATTGTTATATTTTTTTAAATTTTCAGGTCTTCTTGGTGTGTCTGATTTATTATAAAGTATAAATTTTGGGTATTGTTGATCTGACTTTCCTCTATTAAGTACAGCTATCTTATTGCAGAAATCTAGACCCGCTTGAGTTCCCATTCCACCTAGTATTCCAATCATACAAGAAAGTTTTATTTAAATTGTTTTATTTCTTGATCTCATAAAAACTAAAATTAAACAACCATTATTTGTATGAGATGAGTGTGTAGTCCCAGGTTCAAAGCTTACAAAGTCTCCTTTTTTAAAAACTTTTCCATCGGCATCAATCAATTCTCCTTCTAACATGTAAAACTCCTCATAGTTTACATGCTCATGTGGAACACTTTTAGATCCAGGATCCATTTTTAAAATGTAACTTCCTTGGCCTTTTTCTTTATCATAACTAATTTTATACCAACTCATTCCCTTAATTGGTTCACCATAATTATCAAAAGGTTCAAAAGATAATTTTTTTGGATCAATGATAGTCCGTTTGTTCATTCAAATTAAATTATATCTTTTTTAAAAAATAAGAAATAATAAATACATATGGAATTTTTATTTTTAGGTTTTTTTACAGGTTTAAGCCTTATTCTTGCTCTAGGTGCCCAAAATATATTTGTAATTGAGCAGGGTTTAAAAAAACAGTATGTTTTTATTGTTTGTTTAATTTGTTCAATATCTGATTTAATTTTAATTTTTTTAGGTATTTTTTTATTTGAATATTTTAATGATTTTTTTACTAAACAAATTGAACTTTTATTTAATATTTTATTATTTATTTTTCTTATATATTTTATCTTTACTAAAATTAGATCTAATTACAGCAAAATTAATTTTGAGATTAAATCTGAGACATATAAATTAAAAAATATTTTTTTAAAAACATTAGGATTTACTTATTTAAATCCTCATGTTTACTCGGATACAGTTTTTTTCTTAGGAAATTTATCTAAAAATTTTGAATTAGCAGATAAATATTCTTTTGGAGTAGGGGCTTCAATTTCTTCATTTATATTTTTTTTTACACTCGGCTACCTATCAAAATTTACATCTAATTATTTGAAGAGTCCGAGGATTTGGAAAATTATAAATAATATTATAATTCTATTTATGGGTGGAATAGCTTTATTCGTGGTGAGAGAGATAATTAATTATTATTGAAAAATCTAGCTTTTAGCAGTCCATAATAACTCATTGGAAATTTTAAATTTGTCACTAAATATGAAGTATGAGTCTAGACAAACATTATATGCCAAAAAATTTAAGTGACAAGGTTGCACTTGGTTTCACTAAATTTTTAAGATTTCTTGCTGATACTTTTTTCAAAAAAAGATACGGCCATAGAGCTGTTGTTCTTGAAACGGTTGCAGCAGTGCCAGGTATGGTTGCTGGAATGTTACTTCACCTTAAATCTTTAAGAAAAATGCAAGATGATAGAGGATGGATTAAAATTTTATTAGACGAAGCTGAAAATGAAAGAATGCATCTAATGACTTTTATACATATTGCAAAACCAACTTTGATTGAAAGAATTATTATAATGATAGCTCAATTCATTTTTATTATCACTTATGCGATAATTTTTATTGCATCACAAAGAACTGCTCATAGAATAGTAGGATACTTTGAGGAAGAAGCTGTTAGAAGTTATACAGAGTATTTAAATGAGTTAGAGACGGGTAAAATTAAAAATATCCCCGCACCTGAAATTGCTATAAATTATTGGAACCTACCACTCAATGCAACTTTGAAAGATGTTGTAAAAGTTATAAGAGATGATGAGGCAGGACACAGAGATGTAAATCATAGTTTCGCAGATATAATCAATAGCAAAATTAAACCAGTATCAGAAACAAATAAAAATAAAGAGCAAATTAAAGATGCTCAAACATTAAAAGAAAATAATTAAAGGAGATTTATGAAATTTTTAAAATTAGTAATAATTTTTATACTTTTTAATACAACATCTTTTGCTGATAAAAATATGAAAATTGGATCTAAGGGAAAGTTAAGCGAAGTTGACAGAGTAATTAAAGTTAAAATGTATGATAACTATTATGAGCCTAAATCCTTTAGCATTAAAAAAGGTGAAACAATAAAATTCGAAGTGGTTAATGCAGGAGAACTTGTTCATGAATTCAATATTGCAAATGCAATGATGCATAAAAAACATCGTCCAGAAATGGAAAGGATGGTTGAAAATGAAATATTACTTGCAGACTCAATTGATAGAGAAAAAATGAAGAAGATGGCAAAAATGGATAAAGCTATGGCCCACTCACACAGCAACAGTGTTCTATTAGCTCCTAAAGAAAAAGGTGATTTGGTTTGGAAATTTGATAATGCAATGAATATTGAAATTGCATGTAATGTACCCGGTCATTATGAAATAGGAATGATTGCTAAAGTACAATTAGACTAACTATTCCAATTATTAGTCTCAAATAAATGAGCTCTGAAACTATAAACTTTAATTGGTCGTGTAAGCATACTTGGAAAAGAAGTGCTAAAAATACAGCCTGGTGTTTGCTTGGTTGCGCAATTGGTGACTTTGGAACTATATTATTTTTTCAAATTACAAAAATACCATTTCCTGTTTTAGGAATAATGACCCTTGCAATCATTAATGGTTTGATAACCAGTATTATTTTAGAAACTATAATTTTATTAAGACAAAATTTTAAATTTTCTAATGCTTTAAAAACAGCATTAGGAATGAGCTTTATCTCAATGATCAGCATGGAAGTCGCAATGAACTTAACAGATTATTTTTTAACAGGCGGTGCAATACTCACATGGTGGGTGGTACCAATTATGCTTATTGTAGGATTTTTAACCCCTTGGCCTTATAATTATTGGAGATTAAAAAAATTTAATATTAGCTGTCATTAAAAAATTTTAATTATAAAAACGAACGTTTTACACTGTTTTTTCAAAGTACTGTGTCAATTAATACATATCTATACTTCTAATTTAACATAAGTTAATTCGAATTAAACTTATATAGTATTTAAGCATAAAATTTAATAGCGGAGCTTATCTTTCAAAAAAATTATGAAAAGCTTTAGATACTTCTCTTTATCAATAATCTCTTCTGTTGTATTGATATTTTCATCAACCATATTTTCAATAAATGCCAATGCTTATACGGATGCAAATTCTGATTTAGCAACAGGTGTAGCACCAAGAGGAATGGCTTGGGGAAATAGTGGATTAAGGTTAGTAACAGTTGGGGAAACAAATAGTATAACTCAATTTACTTGTAGTACTGCATATGACGTATCATCTTGCAGTAGTGATGGTTCTATAGATGCAAGTTTATCTAATGAGACTGGTGTAGATTTCAATGGTGACGGAAGTAGTTTGTTTATAAGTACATCAAGCAGTGATCAAGTAAGGGAAGTTTCTCTTACTACTAATTGGACACCATTAGATGGCATCAGTGTTGGTGCTGCAATAACCACTAACGACAATAATCAGGACACAGATTTACAATTTAGCACAGATGGAACTATGCTTTTTGTAGTTGATCATAAGAGTGATCGCGTAAAAAAATATGAATTAGATAGTGCTTACACAATTACTGCAGGTAGTACTATTAGTTCTACTCAACAATCAGCACAATCTGAAGATACTAATACAAGAGGTCTTGGTTTTAGTCCGGATGGATTAATTATGTATATGATCGGTTTATCACAAGATAGACCAAGAATGTATACAATGACAGCGCCTTATGACCTATCAACATCAGTTGCGGTTGGATCAGCAACTACACCAGGCGGTGCACAATTTACAAATATACTTTTTAATGCCGATGGATCAAAAATGTATATGGGTGATGTAGGAGGGACTATTTATGAATATGATTTAGATGATGCGTATGAGATTATAAATATACCAACCATAGACTCAAGCACTCCAGCAGACAATGCAACAGGTATTGCAGTCGATGCAAATATAGTTTTAAATTGGGATCAAGCCGTAGATGCTGAAAGTGGAAACATATTGATAAAGAAAACATCTGATAACTCAACAGTAGCTACAATTGATGTAACTGGTGATCAAGTAACAGGCTCAGGTTCAACCACAATAACAATAAATCCTACAGATGATTTAGATGAATCAACAGAGTATTATATAACTATTGCTACAACAGCTTTTGATAATGCTTCAAGCGTATCTTATCCTGGTATGACTGGTACTGAGATGTTAAGTTTTACAACTGCCGCAGCTAGCTCATCTTCTTCTACTACAGATCCAACAACGGACAGCGACGTAGTAGCATCTATAAATGTAAATTCTGTTCAAGTTAAAGGAGCATTTGTCCAATCAGTGGGCGTTGTATCAAATAGACTTGGTTTTTTAAGAAACAATCGATCTCGGGATAATTTTAGTAAACAAAATTTTAATTTCGATTTTGGTAATTCATTGTTAAACTCTTTAACTAAAATTGTTCCTGTGTCTAATAAATTGCCAGAAAACATTATTCCAGATGATTGGTCAATTTGGACTGAAGGTACCTTAAGTTTTACAAAAGTAGCAGAGCAACTAGATGCATCTGCACAAGAGTCTAGCGCTCAAGGAATAGCAATTGGTTTAGATAAAAAAATTGATGAGAATAATTTATATGGTTTTGCCTTTCAATTTACGCAGAACAATACAGACGTTGGGTCAAGCGGATCAGAGGTTGATAGCAATTTTTATAATTTTTCAGTTTATGGAACAAAGCCACATAACAATAATAATTTTATTGAGGGTTCTTTTGGATTAGGTTTAATCCAAAGTGACATGATAAGAGTAAGTGGATCTAACAAATTAACTGGTTCAAGAGATGGAAAGCAATTATTCGGGTCATTGAATTATGGAAAAAATATTTCAGACGGGGAATATTCATTTATACCTAAAGCTAGAGTCGATCTTAGTTACACAGAGCTTGATGGTTATACGGAAAAAGGTACAGATGCATTATCTTACAGTGACCAAACATTAGAAAATGGAATAGCATCATTTGGATTGACGATTAATAAGCAAAGTGATTTTGAAGATAAAAGCATATTTCATTATGGGACTTTTGAACTAGGTACAGATTTTAGTAACTCATCTACTGCTACAATGCATTATGTATCTGATGCATCTACAACATATTCCTCTACACAAGGGATTAATTCTAATTATCTTGGGACTGCTGAATTTGGACTTATGTATGATGCAAATGATAATTTAAGTGCTACTGCGAGTTATAAACGTATACAAGGTTATGATAACTATAAAAGAACCGAACACACTGATACTTTTAAATTTGGATTTAATTTTGAACCAAGACGTGAAACTGAGTATGCAATGACTTTTGATGCCTCAGAGGAACTACTTGCTGGATTTGATATTTCAAAAAATATTATTGGACTTGATTTTAACTTTAATGCCCAACAAGAATTTAATAATAATAAACATAATTCTGCTGAGGTTTCTTTATCTAAAAAATTCTAATTTGATAACCAAACAGTTTGAAATGGATCTAAAACAATATTATTTTTACCAACTATGGTACCGATTATTAATTCTTTGTACTTTTTATTTTTTATTTGAATTTTAATATTTTGAGTTTTTGAACTTAAATTAGAAATACACATTACAGTTTGTTTTTTATCTAAGCTTATTCTTTTAAATGCAAATATCTTTGGACCAAGGTTCATCGTTTTTCTTAACGCATTAGGATGAAAAGCTCTATTTTTTCGCCTGATATTTAATAAATTACTTATTTCTTCGTAAATTAAATAATGCTTTGAGTTCTTATTTTTTAATAATTTATTCAAACGTTCTGCGCTCCATTTATACCTGTTAAGATCTCTTTTGTTATTTGAAATAATGTATTTATTAATATCATTTGAAGTTCCAAACATTGAATTAAAATAAACTGCTGGAATACCCTCAAAAGAAATCATTATTGCATGAGCACACAGATATCTTGCATAATGATATTTCCCTTTAAGATCAGTATCTGTTTTTTGAAATGCATTAAATAAAGTAATATTAGCTTCATATACCTTTTTTGATTTTCCTTGGACTTTTCTAAACGAAAATTCTCCACCATTTTTTTTAAGTCTTTTAAACATTTTATTGATGGCATCTTTATTTAAAAGGCCTTCAACTGGCCTCATACCAATACCATCATGTGATGCGATAAAGTTTAAATAACTATTACCCAATTTATTCTGTGGTAGTTTTTTACTCCAAGAAGTTATTTTTCTACTATCCTCAAATAATAAAGAATGAACCAAAAGGGGAGGTAATGAAAAATTATATATCCAGTTTGCTTCATCATTATTACCAAAGTAACTAATATTTTCTTTTTCAGGCAAATTTGTTTCAGTTACAATTATTGCTGATTTGTTTAAGCCATTGCAAACAATTCTTAATATTTTTATAATTTCGTGAGTTTGTTTTAAATTTATACATTTAGTTCCGCTTTCTTTCCATAGATAAGCTATAGCATCCAATCTAAATATATTTACTCCATGATTAATCAAATTAATTATAATTTTGATAAATCTAATTAAAACTTTTGGATTTTTAAAATTTAAATCGATCTGATCGTTACTAAATGTTCGCCAAAGATATCTATTTTCACCAAAAATATTTACTTTCTTTAATAAACGATGTTCTCTTGGTCTGACTACATTTTTAGAATTAAATTTCTTATTAACAGTAAAAAAATAATTTTTTCCTGGTGAATTGTTTCTTAAGTAGTTTTTAAACCAAAGGCCCCTGGATGATGAATGATTAATTACAACATCAGCCATAATAAAACTATTTTTTGAAAAACTTTTAATATCACTCCAATTACCTAATCTTGGATCAATTTTATAATGATCCTTTACAGCAAAACCACTATCGCTACTTGATGGATAAAAGGGTAGAAAGTGAACGGAGTTGAAGAATTTACTTAAGTATTTTTTATGAAACTTTTTAAACTCAGCAATAGATTTATTCGTTTTTGTGCCTAAAACACTATCCCCATAACAAATTAAGAGTGATGTTTTTTCTGATAAATTAAAATTTTTCTTTGATCTTTTTATTTTGTTGGACCTACCAATGGTTTTAACTATCTCATCAGCAAAGCTTAGTAATTCTTGATTAGTAAAGTTTGGTTTGTAAATTTTTTTTAGTTTAATAGTAATTTGATTTCGAATTTCTGAGGAATTCATTATTTATGTTTTTTATTATCCTCATCAACAGCATATTTTAATCTTTCTAGAAAATCTGGTATTGCACTTTTAACTCTACTCCATGTTGGTATAAACGGTGTATCCATAGGATTTTTAAAAAACGATTCACCAGCTTTCATTATGTTCAAAGCAAACAATTCAACCGCTTTTTCCTCATTATGAGAGTCAAATTTCAAACCATTCATTTCGGCATCACTTCTATAAGTATCAATTAAATCTAGAGCGGATCTATAATAAGTTGCTTTTAAAGATCTAAATGTTTCAAGACTAAATGAGTTACCCTGAGTAGCGAGTTTCCTAATTAAAGTTTTAATAATGTCAGTGGACATTCTTGATAGACCCTTTTTGTCATTATTTGCTGAAAGATCTTGATGTTTATGATCATAGGTGTCAGCTAAATCAACTTGGCAAATATTATTTGGTGAAAAATTTCTTTGCATCTCAGATAAGACTCCAACCTCAATTCCCCAGTCTGATGATATCCTTAACTCTGGTAAAACGTTTCTTCTGAAAGAGAATTCTCCAGCTAAAGGATATTTAAAAGATTTCATGAATTCTAAATAATCACTTTTACCAATTGTTTTTTCTAAAGCTGTAATTAATGGAAATACTAAAAGTCTTGCTACACGCCCATTCATTTTGCCATTTGCTATTCTTGGATAATATCCTTTACAAAATTCGAAGTTAAACAGTGGATTCACAACTGGATAAAAAAGCTTTGCAAGTAATCGTCTATCGTAAGTTTTAATATCACAGTCATGCAATGCTACAGACCGAGCATTATCTCTCGCGATACACATTCCAAGACAGTACCAAACATTTCTTCCTTTACCATGTTCATTAGGCGCGAGGTTTTTTTTCCTTAATTCGTTATGTAATTTTTTTAATCTTGGTCCATCGTTCCATAAAATTGAAAATGGTGTTTTTAACTTTTTAAAAAACCTATGTGCCTTATCAGCTTGTTTTCTGTTAGCTTTATCTAGACCAATTATTACGTGGCTTATATAATTTATTTTGCTGATTTCGTTAACAATTTTTGGTAGTGCGTCTCCTTCAAGCTCTGAGTATAGACTTGGTAAGATTAACTCCATTTTTCTTTCTTTAGAAAATTTTAGTAAATCTTTTTCTATATCTTTGGTCGATTTTGTACCAAAGTCATGTAAACTCGAAATAATTCCATTTTGAGAAAAATCACCCATAATAAATTTTAATCACTTTATTTAATTTTTTCTAGCGCCATTTTGACAACTTCTTGCCATCCATTTGGAGCTAAATTTTTTGATACTATACAGTTATTAATATTAATTGTATCTAAAAGAAACTTATCATTAAAAACAAGACATGGAAAATCACTATTCTTTAACATTTCTAAATCATTATAATTATCTCCCACACCAATAGTTTTTACGATACCTTCAGTTTTTTTTAAAATTTTTACAACTCTATTCATGGCTTTTACTTTGCTTACTTTATCGCATAAATTAATTACACGTCCACCTTCATGAAGAGATAGTCCTATATCTTTTATAATATTAAAAAAGTTTTTTTTTTGTTCATAATTTCCTTTAAATAAAATTGGAATTGAATATTTTCTTGTTAAAGCATTTTTAAGCTTATTATGTGTTAAACCCAAAATTTTAACTTGCATATTTTTTTCCATTTTGGTTATAAATTTACACTTACCTCTTAAATTTTCTGGGGCTTCTTTTTGGAAAATTTTTAAAATTAGTTCTTTTTCTCTACCGAGAATTATTTCATCAGGTAAATTTTTATTTATTAAATTTAAACCATGAATCGACGATCCATTCTCTGTAATAAAAGGTATATTAAAACCTAATTCTTTTATAAAGTTATCTAACTCAGCATTAGTTTTACTAGTATTAGGAATTATTGTTATTCCCTCGTTTATAAGGCTTTTAATGTAGTCTTTAATCTCATCAAATTTGAAAGTATCTCTATTTAAAAGTGTGCCATCCAAATCAGTAAAAATAACTACTGAAGTCTTTTTAATTTGTCTTATCACTAATTTGAGTAACCGTATTTCCTTAGTCTGACGTCACCAGTTCTTGCGTGTGCTTCCATACCTTCATATCTAGAAATTCTGGCTGCTGCTGCGCCAACTTCTTTAGTAGATTCCTTTGTCATTCTTTGAAAGCTTAAAGTTTTTATAAACTTTCCAACAAATAATCCACCTGTGTACCGACCTGCACCTTTAGTTGGTAAAATATGATTTGTTCCTGAACACTTGTCTCCATATGCAACAGTTGTTTCTTCACCAATAAAGAGAGATCCATAATTTTTTAGTCTATCATGGAACCATTTAAGATTTTTAGTTTGAACTTCTAAATGTTCAGGAGCATATTCATCACTAATAGAAACCATCTCTTCGTCGGTATCACATAAAATAACCTCTCCGTAATCTCTCCATGCTGCCTCAGCACTAGCTCTTGGCATTTCAGGTAATTCTGAAATTAATTCTGGAACTCTTTTCATTACATCTTCTGCAAGCTTTTTACTCGTTGTATAAAGCCATGCTGGAGAATTATATCCATGCTCAGCTTGTCCTACTAAATCTACAGCAACAATTTCAGGATCAGCAGTTTCATCTGCAATAACTGCAATCTCAGTGGGTCCTGCAAACAAATCAATTCCAACTTTTCCAAATAAAATTCTCTTTGCCTCTGCAACAAATTGATTACCAGGTCCTACCAATATATCTGCTGGTGTGTTTCCAAACATTCCATAGGTCATTGCTGCTATAGCTGGAACACCACCTAAATTTAAAATCTTATCTGCACCACACAAATTAGCTGTATAAATTATTGCAGGATGAGCACCCACTTTTTCTTTTGGTGGAGAGCAAGCAATAATATTTTTAACACCTGCTACTTTAGCTGTTGTAACACTCATTACAGCAGAGGCTATATGCGCAAATCTTCCTCCAGGTATATAGCAACCTGCAGTATTTACTGGGATAAGTTTTTGACCAGCGTACAAACCTTTTGATAGCTCAACCTCGAAATCTTGACCATAATTTTTTAATTGTGCTTCTGCAAACTTTCTAACTCTTTCATAAGAGAATTGAACATCATCTTTTGTTTTTTGATCTACAGATTTTTTAATTTCAGCTATTCTTTCCTCTGAAACTATAATTTCTCCATCATACTTATCAAATTTTTTAGTTAGCTCTTTACATCCATCTTCTCTTGATTTCTCTAAATCATTGAGAAGTTTTTGTACTATATCTTTTGTTTTATTGTCGTCCGTTGAAGATGTTTTTGGTGACTTTTTAAGATATTTAATTGGCATAATTTTATAAACTTTTAAATCAAAAGCTAATCTAATGCAACTACTGCAGCCGCAATCGAAGCTAATCTTGCTGGAGCATCATCTGACCTACTTGTTATTACCACTGGAACCTTTCCACCAACCACAACACCTGCAGCACAGGCTCCCATAAAATAAATCATCATTTTTACTAAACCGTTCCCAGTTTCAAAACTTGGAACTAATAAAACATCTGCAGAACCTGCAACAATATTTTTTATACCTTTGATTGCAGCAGATTTTTTTGAAATGCTATTATCAAATGCTAAAGGACCAAAAACATCTGCATTTAATTTTTCTTTTTTTGCAAGTTCAGTTATTTCTTTTGCGTCAAGTGAACTTTGAACACTATCCAGAACTTCCTCTGTTGCAGATAAAACAGATACTTTAGGTCTGGATATTCCTATTCTATTACAAAAATCAATCACATTTCTTAAAATATGCATTTTGGTTTTAACATTTGGTAATACATTCAAAGCCCCATCGGTAATTATCAATGGATGGTCATCTTTATTTAAAGTCATATGCCAAATATGGCTCATTCTATTTTTCCCAAGTAAATTATATTCTCTCTTTAAAACTTCTTTCATTAATACATCTGTGTGGATATGACCTTTTACAATAATTTTGATCTCACCCTTAGCAGCAAGTTTTGCTGCAACTTTTGCAGTATTGTTTTCTACTGGTTCATGAATGATTTTAAACTTTGAGATATCAAACTTTAATTCTTCAGCACATTTTTCAATTTCAGATTTATCACCAATTAAGATAGGAACTATCAAATTTTCATTAACCGCATCCATAGCTGACTGCATTGGCAATAATTTTCCCGCATTTACAATTGCTACTGGCACACCTTTTTTATTGTGCGCTACATCTAATAAATTGTTCGGGCAAATTATTTCTTTATCTGATAGCATTTATTATTAAATTTCATATTTATATGATGTGTATATATTAAGTTATTATGGCATAAAATGGAAATTGTAACTAAAATTTTACCTATTGCTTTAGCATTCATAATGCTCACTCTTGGTCTCAGTTTAACCACACAAGATTTTATAAGAGTAATAAAACAACCCAAAGATTTTTTATTAGGAATGTTTAGTCAGATTCTTATTTTACCTTTTGTTGCAATTTTATTAATCAAAGTTTGGCCAATATCTCCAGAACTTGCAGTAGGATTATTGATTATTGCTGTTGCTCCAGGCGGTGTTACATCAAACGTACTTACCTCATATGCAAAAGGCGATGTAGCTTTATCAATATCTCTTACAGCAGTTATCAGTTTGTTAAGCATTATAACTGTTCCATTTATAATTTTTAATTCTATGGATTTTCTTGGATTTAATATCGTTAATAAAAATATTTCATTATTATCAGTAGCAATGCAAATGTTTTTAATAGTAGCAGTGCCGACTTTAATAGGAATGATAATAAGAAAAATGTTAAATCAATTTACACAAAAATTTGAACCAATTGCAAATAAAATATCTTTAGTTTTATTTTTAATCGTTCTGGTAGGGGCTATTTATTCTGAAAAAGATAATATAGTTAATTATTTCGTTGAGTCTGGTCTTATTACTTTATCATTAAATTTATTAATGATGATAATTGCATTTTTTTTAGCTCATTTTTTTGGTTCAGGAATTAAACAAAAAAAAACTATCGCTATAGAGTGTGGACTTCAAAATGGAACTTTAGCTATATTTGTTGGAACAATAATGTTTGGAGGTGGTATTTATATTATTCCAGCTGCAACATATAGCCTTATCATGTTTGCAACCTCAATTTTGTTTGTCTTATTTTTAAGAAATTCGAATTAATTTCAGATCTTATTTTATCTTCTACCTTTTTTACTCTTTAGACCTAGTTTATCGCTATGTCTTAATCTTAAAATTACAATTGCTGCTGCAATTAAAACTATTGCAACCGCTTCATACACAAGAGCAGAAGGATCCATTTCCTTACCTTGTAGAATTATAAATCGTGCTAAGGCAGTAATAGCTATGAGCAAAGGCAAAGTTATACTTATAGATTGCTGATCCCAAAATACTCTTACCATTGCAAGTACTTCTAAATATAGAAACATTAATAATAAATCTGCTAGAGTAACGTTTTTATTTACAAACATTGTATAAATTTCAATCCCCACTGCAATAATTGTGCTTATGAGAATTATTATAAGTAAAACTAATTGAACGTTTTTTGTAATTTTTTCCATTATTTTCCTTTTGTAAACGGTAACCATTTTTCAAAAGCAGACTTATCTGGACCGTCATAAGGTATCTTATAAGAGTTTGTGTTTGTCAATACTTCAATACCTTTTGAAAAAACAAACATGAATACAATAATAAAAACTAAAGCCATAATCTTAAATGGACTATAATTTTTTACTTTAAATACACTGGATGATTGCGCTTCTGCTTTATGGAATTGTTTAAAAGTCCAATATGTTGCAAATATTAAACCAATATGTGCAATAAAAACTCCTGCCCATCCAAAAGCAAATGTAGCGTATGAAAACACATACAAGCTAAATACTGTTGACCAAATAAAACTTAAAACCAGTAATATTTGTAATCTTACAGTTCTTGGTAATGCTCGAAGATCATTTTTTGTATCATCAAACAGTATATTCGCTGCGTCTATAAACCAGTTTTTTATTGATTCCATAATTTTAAGCTTATGAAAAAAACTATAATTAGAGATAATTAATTGTCAAGAAGCAATTAAACTCTCTAAATCATTTTTAATATTTTCTGAAATATATATTTTTTTATTTACGTTTTTTTTGAATCTTTTCTGCTTGTTTTGTCCTGGGTACAAAATTTCTTTCACACCCTTGATTTTAGGCAAACCCTTAACCCTTTTAATATTTTGTTTTATCTTTTCATTGAAATTTCCGACAAATAAATTTGGTTTAATTGTTAAAAACATATGCCCAACATTTTGTGGTCCTGAAAAGTCATCAAAAGGATCTTTGACTTTTCCACCGTGGTTAGCACCAGTCATAACTCCACTTAATATATCAACCATCCAAGCTAAACCTGATCCTCTAAATCCACCCAACGGCAACTGAACACCTAGTAAAGCCTTTTTCGCATTGGTTGTTGGTTTACCAAATTTATCTAAAGCAACACCGGCAGGAATTTTTTTTCCTGTTTTGGCAGCAACTCTTATTTTACCTCTATTAATTTCAGAAACTGAAGTATCTAAAATAAATGGTATTTTTGATGAGGAAGGGGATCCAAAACATATTGGGTTTGTTCCAAATAATTTTTTTCTTGAACCATGAGGTGCTATTGCCGGAGGTGCGTTTGTAAAACATAAAACTATAAGATTTTTTTTTACCGCTTGTTCAGCGTAATACCCTGACAAACCATAGTGGCCACTATTTTTTATACCAACTAATCCAATTCCTGTTTTCTTTGCATTTATTATTGCTTGTTTTATACCAATGTCTGCAGCTACAAATCCAATACTGTTATTTGCATCAACATGAGAAATTGATTGTGAAATTTTTTTAATTTTTATTTTTGGTTTTGGATTTATTACTTTTTTCTTTATTCGGTCACAATACATTTTTAATCTTGAGAGACCATGAGTATGTGCACCGACTATTTCTGCATTAATTATTGCACATGTTGCAATATTTGCGTGCTTTTCATTTAAACCATGTTTTTTAAAAATTCGGATTATTTGTTTTTTTAATTTTTTTCCATCAACCATAGTGCATCTTTAGTTAAAAAATATATCTTACCAGTGGTTGGATGCACTTGTATATCTCTTATTCGTCCAATTTGATTTTTAAAAATAACCTTTTCTTTGACATCTTGAAGGTTTGAAAAATCAAGTGACCTTAACGACATATCTTTTAAAGATGTGATTAATGCTAAACCATTCCATTCTTCAAATTCTTTTCCTTTGTAAATTGTTATTGCACTTACTG